>JAOZTW010000894.1 GCA_029938985.1 Bacteroidales bacterium
ATAAAATGAACATTGAAAATTCAGTATTGAATATTGAAAGTTAATTTTATATAAGTGCCAAATGTAAAATCGTATAATATTGCATATATTGCCAATCCTGATTTAACTTTTGACGATTTTGATTGGTGATTTGTTATAAAAAGAAGAAATGGTGAAAAAAAATAATAGTTTAATGTCAAATATTATGATTTTTTTTGGCGTTTTTAACGATTATCAATTTCTTCGTTACTTTTGAAATATTAAAATGTTCATTTACAAAGGTAAACTTTAATTCTAATATTTCAAAAAAGCCTTGAGCTTGACACTCGTGAAAAACGCCTTTTTTTTAATTATAATTCATTTATATTAAGTAAATTACAATACTTACGGTTTGTATAGTTTTGACACTCAAATGGAAATATAATTTTTATACAAATTTTTCCCAAACTTTTTCTTTATATTTTTTTCTATCAAATCTTTCACATTCGTCTGCCGAGCCTATGTTTTGGGTAGTATATGCTGTTTGTTGCATAAAACTTAATGCTCTATTTGCACTTTCTCCCATGTTTACAAAAACAGTTTCTTTGTCTTTAATCAAACCATTTTTAAGCGATTCAAAAAAGCCCAACAAACCAGCCGCCGAAGCAGGTCCTATTTTTATAACTCTTTCGTAGGCAACCAATCTTGCTAAATCAACTGCAAGTTCTTCTTTTATCTGGAAAATTTCACCACCTGTTTTTCGCACAAGCGGAGCCATTAATGGGTACATACCTGGATTTCCTGTTGCAATTGTAGGAATTAGAACTTCTGGATTTTCGTAAATAGGATAATCTTTTTCGTAACCTTCTGGAAAATTATTTGCTTTTGCTTTTTTCCAAGCATGAGCCATTGGGGCACATCTGTTGCCTTGTGATAATAAAAATCGTGGCATTTTTTCTAAAAGTCCAGTTCCTTCAAAATCCAAAAATGCTTTTTCTACCGCAAACGGACCAGTTCCGCCACTTAAAGCTTGAATATAAACATCGGGAATTTTCCCCATAATACGAAGCATTTCAAACACCTGTGTTTTTTTAGCTTCCAATCTCAGGGGATCAAGATTACCACCTGTCATTAAAATATTATATTTTTTTGCGTAATCGGCAGCAACTTTTTTCGCATAAGCATAATCGCCTTTTACTCTAAAAAGTTTCTGTCCATAAGTTCCAATGTGTGCCTCACTATCTTTTAGTGCATTTTCTGGGACAAAAATTGAACACGATATTTTTGCTTTTGCCAAATAATGAGCAAATGCCGAAGCTGTATTTCCTGTGCTTGCTACAACATATTGGTCAACATTATTTTCTTTTAAAACACTGGCAGCTACAGCACCACCTTTATCTTTAAAAGTTCCAGTTGCAAAACTTTTGTCATTTCTGTTCACATAAACTTCGAGTTGTAAACCATATTTTTGTTTTGCAAATTCTTCTAAAAAATCCCATCTTTCAATTGGTGCTATGCCTTCTCCATCGGTTACTATATTTTTTTTATTGTTTAAAGGTAAAAAATCAAAATAATGCCATAAATTTTCAGGTGTAGCATTATCTGAGATTAGTGCTTTAATTTTTTCTTTATCAGTAGAATATACTGTTGATACTGAATTGTTGTTACAATTAGTACATTTTTGGTTTGAAGCAAACCATTTTTTAAATCCATCAATTTTATGTCCGCATTTACGACAGACAAAATGAAATTTTGACATATAAATTAATTTATAATGAATAACTTGGCATGTGTCAAAAAAATAATTTAGGCATATTAAAATAAATAACTTCGTTTAAATTGTTAATTATTTGTTTTTATATGCCTTATATTGGCGTTTTTCATATAGTGTAAAGCACAAGGCATTTTTATTTTTTAAATACCGCAGTTTACTTATTGTAA
>JAOZTW010000280.1 GCA_029938985.1 Bacteroidales bacterium
AAAAAAGCCTTGAACTTGACACTCGTGAAAAACGCCAATAACTTAATAACTTAATAACTTTTTATTATGAAATATTTACAACCAATTTTTGTTTTAGCATTATTGTTTATGTTTAGTTTAAATACAACAATAGCTCAAAACAAAGGAATGATTAACAACGGAGCTTATCTGAAAATAAGCAATAATGCAATATTAGACATTAATGGGGAAGAAGCTAATTATGTTCACAACACCACAAATGGTATTGAACTAAATGGAACAATTAAAACTGAAGGAGACTGGATTAACAACAGTGGTGAAGAAGTATTTAGTGTGTTTGGAGATAATGCAAATTTTATTTTAGATGGCAATGGTGGTCAAATAATTAGTGGATCATCTTCTACTAATTTTTATGATGTTAGCCTGTTGGCAGATACTGAAATACAAAATAATGTGTTAATAAATGGAGATTTGCAATTTAATGGTGCTATTCTTCAAGTTACTGATAGCGAACTAAGATTTTCAGAAACTGCTACAATTACTGGTAGTTTTGATGATAACAATATGATAACCACCAATGAAACAGGAACAGTAGTAAAAGAACTAAATCAAACAGGAGAATATGAACTTCCAGTTGGAGGAGATTTTTATGCACCAGCACTAATAAATATTACAGAAGGAACTTTTAATAATGCAGAATTTACTATAAATGTTACTCCTCAAAAATTTGCAGATAATAATAGTTCAACAGATTATCTTAATGTTTATTGGACTTTAAATCAAACTGGAATAACTGATATGAATTGCGATTTGGAATTTGGATACGATGCTAATGATGTTGTTGGGAGTGACGCTAATATTTATGGTTTACATTATTATAATACAACTGTTGACCAATTAAATATAGCAAATGCAAATACAATTAGTGGAACAGTGAGTGAATTTGGAACTTTTACTGGCGGAGAACAATCAGAGGTTAATATTGATAATATTGATAACAATTTTAATATTTCGGTTAGTAATGGCAATCTTATTGTTGATTCTAATATTGAGTTAATAAACACAGATATAACTGTATATTCAATACTTGGTCAAAAAATATTAGTTAAAAAAATAACAGAAAGTTACAACGAAATACCACTGAATGTTATTTCTGGAACATATTTATTGCAAATTAACTCCAATGGAGTTAATTATTCTGAAAAATTTGTTTTAATAAATTAATAAAAACAGTCATGGTTTCTTTTTTAAAAGAAACCATGATAATAAAAAATAGCTTTTATTATATTTAACTGTTAGTGAAAATGCAATAATAGTAGTTCCAATATACTCCGTTTTTTTTATTTTTTTTAAAAGAGCAAAATAAACAAGTATTATTGGTGTTAGTTATTTTTTCTTTTTCATTTATAAGTGGAAACCAGATTGAATTACCCAATTTTCAAAATTATTGAAAGCAACGGAAGTATCAAATTTTTCCTCAACAATTTTACGAGCATTCTTACCCATTTTTTTGGATAATATTTTATTTTTATATATTTCAATTATTTTATTACAAAATTCAGTAATATCATTTATTGATACAAGAAAACCTGTTTCTCCATCTGAAATAAGTTCTGGATTACTGCTTAAATCAAAAGCGACAGATGGTTTTTTACTTACCATAGCTTCTGCAATAACATATCCAAAACCTTCCCAATAAGATGTAAGTATAAAAATATCAATAGTTTCCATAAAGTTTTTGATGTTCTTAACAAATCCTAAAAAAATAATTTTGTCCAAAACATTTTTTTCTATAGCAAAATCTATTAACTCTTGTTTTAATCTGCCGTCGCCAGCTATAAGTATTTTAAAGTCAATATTCTGATTTTTAAAAATCTCAGCAATTAAAATCAAGTTTTTTTGTCCTTTTTGTTTCTCCAATCTACCAGCATTTCCTAAAATTAATTCATTATTTTGTCTGGAATACAATAACTTAATTTTCTGAGAATCTATTTTTTTTATATCAATACCGTTATATATTACTTTAATTTTGTTAGCGGGGAAAAGATTTTTATTATTTTCTAAAATAGTGTTTTTTGTTGCTTGCGAGTTTGCAAGTATATCTGTAATAATATTTTTAAAAATATATCTATTAAAAATAGTATTTCTTATCGGTATAGCACTTCCTCGGCGGTATATAATATTTTTCACACCAGCCAATTTTGCTGCCAATCCTGCAACTTTAACATCAGAGGAAAGATTAAGTATCAGAGTATTAATTTGTTGCTTTTTTAAAAAAACGGATAGTTTTAATATTTTATATAAATTTAAAAAACTAAAATTTGTTACCCAAAAACTTTTTATTGGAATATTTGTTGAATGTAAGTGTTGAAAAAGTTTGCTTTTTTTATTTGTTACAACAATTATTGAATATTTTTTATTATGAAGATTAATAGCATTATCAAAATGCCATTTTTCTCCCCCCCCCCATACTTTTGTTGTATTGAAAAAACAGATTTTATTTTTTTTTCGTAACTCACTTTTTTGACAATCCATTATTTTAATCTATATTTTGTGCATAGCGAAAACCTAAAAAAGTTGATTTATAGTTTGGTGCCATTTTACTACGTTTTGCAATTCTACACGAAGAAAATTGGCTACGCCAACTACCTCCTCTCATTAATCTAGCTTGGCTTGGAGTGAGAATTACAGGGTTTTTTTGTTTGTCTGGTTTTGTTGTGTATTCACTCCAATAATCCAAACACCATTCCCAAACATTACCAGTCATATCATACAAGCCTATTTCGTTTGGTTCAAAACTACCAACATTAGAAGTTTCTGAGTATCCATCGTTATAGCCTTCAAAAAAACTCCAGGTTGGGTGATATGCTATTACAGATTCATCACAAATGTTTCCATACAATTTTGTATCATTTCCTTTTGGTATTTCATTTCCCCAGCTATATTTAATGTCTTTTCCTCCATTGCTTGCAGCATACTCCCATTGAGTTTCGGATGGCAAACTACCATTCCAAAATTCACAAAATTCGTTTGCCCCAAACCACGTAACACCAGTTACCGGTCGGTCATTAAAAACTTCACTATAAAGCCTTACCACTTTATTTTGAAGATTAACTATATTAAACAGTGCAAAATCCACCATACTTTCTCCTTTAAAGTCTCCATTTTTTATATTATATGAACCGTAAATTATTAAAAATTCCAAAAAATCCTCAGCTGAAATTTCATTTTTATACAAATAGAAATCACTTAATTCTGTTTCGTGTATCATTTCTCGGTTACCTCCTATTTCACTTCCCATAGTAAAAGATCCGCCTTTTATCAAAACAAATTTATCTTTGGTAAAAACAGGGTTTTCGCAGTAATGTATTCTATTAAGAATAATACTATCGTTTGGTATTATTTCTAATATCTTTTCATAAATTAGTTTTGCATTTTTGTAGTCAAAATTTCTGTAAAATTCTATGGCTTTATTATTTAGAACTATCATAGTGTCACAATTATTTTTTTCTTCTTGAATTTTTATTTTCAAGCTATCAGGCAAATCTGGTGCAAGTCTTACATTGTTCAAGTATTGTGTTACAATATCAAAATTACAATACTCAAGTTCCATATTGGCAAGCATATAAAAATGTTCGTATAATACAGTTACACTATCTGGTACAAGTTCCTTTAATAATTCAGTAGAATTTTTTGTTTTGGTTTCTGCAATATCTTTTTGTACTCTTGCTATTTTTGTTTGAAACATAGCAAAAACAAAAAGTCCCAAAGCAATAACCGAAGCACACATTGCTAAAATCATTAATTTTTTTAAACGTTTTCGTTTCTTTTCTTCAAGTGCAGCTGCTTCGTCAATAGCAATTCTACTGCCTTCAATAAATTTAATTTGTAATTCGGTTGGTGAAGGCGATTTATTGCTTTTTAATTCCTTGTATTTATTGTATATAACTTTTGGATTTTTATCATAAGCTTCTTGTAACCAGCTTTCTGCACTTTTACAAGCAATAATATTCATCAAAAATTCAGGGATTTTATTATGATCTTTCCATTCATTGGCTCGTTGTTGTAGCTGAGTATGATTTGCAGTATGCTCTCTATCAAGTTCTACTGCTTGTAGTAATTCCGAAAATGCTTCAGAAAAATCGGTATCTTTAAAATCAATCCAGTTTATAACTCTAAGTGCCTCAGGCATAGTATTAGGGTCGGTCTCTTGAGCAAGCAGGGTTATTATTCTTTTGTTTTGAGTAACAGCGTAATCTACTTCTTCTTCGCAATACTTAGAATTAATAGAAGCTGGCGATATAACAAACACAAAGTTATTACAACCATTTATTCCTTTGTAAATTTCTTTTTCAAAATCAACCCCTTTTGAAATACTTTCTTGGTCAAACCAAGTGGTTTTTCCTGCTGATTGTAATTTGCGATTCAAAAGTCTTGCAAGGTCACTATCGTTTCTTGAATAAGATATAAATACATCGGTACCGAGTTGTCCTTTGGCGGCTTCACTGGCAAGTATATACTCTTTGTGAATTGCTAAAGGTGCATAATGGTTGTCTTCATTGTTGAGTCGTAACCACGTTTTGGCATTTTCAAAATTATATCCTCTTAATAAAAAAGATTGTTTTTGTCCGTATTCTTTCCAATGTAGAGCTTGTACGAGAAACACACGATGTTCCTCAAAATAAGTATGTTCATGGTTTAATGTTTGTACAACTTCTCCGAGAGAAACTTCAAATGGTGTTTTTTCTCTGCGAGCTTCCACATCTGCAATTACATCACTTTTATCTTTTACTTCAACTTCTATTTCTTCTGTTAGGTCAGTGAAATCTATATATTGAGTATTTGTTAAATCTTTAAAATCATTTGCATTTTCAAAATTAGAAGCTTCTTTATCAATTAAAATTGGAATTATACGTTTATTGTATTCATTAGCAAAATTATATTCTTTTTTACAGTAATCTGAATTTAATGATTTTTTGGAAAGGAAAAATAAAATATTTGATGATTGTATTACTCCATTATGAATAGCATGATTATATTCCACTCCCTTAGAAATATCTTTGGAACTTATCCAAGAAGAAAATCCATATTTAGCGAGAGCTGTAACAATTTTTTTAACAGTTTTTCCATCGTCTAAGTCGTGGCAAATAAACAAATCACATTGCAAATTAACACCATTTTTTTTACTTTCCATTATATATTCGGCAAGCAAATCTGTTGGCGTACAAGGAGGTTGAATGAGATGTCCTGTATCATTTTTAAATGTTTCGTGACTTCGTTCTAAAAAACGTTCAGCTTCTTTTCTCTCTTCCCCCACAAGTAGTTCGTGAGTGTTTCTTGAGCCTTTAGTCCACTCTAATGATTTGTATAATAAAATAGTATGGGTGCGTACAAACGCTCTATGACTGTCCATTAGTGTAACAAGGCTGTCAAAAGCTGCTTTATAATCGTCCGAAAAATTCCAATCATCTCTATGTGTTTCAAGTATTTTTTCACCAATTTCAAAAGTTTTAGCTGAAAGCGCAAGGGCAGTATCGTGGTCTTGACGTAGATATATCCAGTTTCGTTTTCCTGCTTCGGGAGCTATGTTTGCCCACGTAACATCGTCTTGAGGTTCTACATGTAAAATAGGAATAATTCTTTTATTGTATTTTAATGCCAAAACCAGTTCTTTATAACAATAGATTGAATTTATTGAGTGGGGCGACATTACGTAAATAAAGTTGTCGGCCATACGGATACCATTGTCTATTTGTTCCTGAAAATCAACTCCAAGTGGAATATCATTCATATCAAACCAAATATCAAATCCTCTATCTGTTAGGTCTTTATATAGTTTTCTGGCAAAAGCCAAAGAATGTCGTCGTCCGTAGCTAATAAAAGCACTATTTATTTGGTCGGTTTGTTGAAGCAGAACATCGTTGGTAAGATTATTTGCAGAGTTCAGATAATCTATAACATCATCTAAGGAGCGTTTCCAAATGGCACCATTGGCTTCAGCCATTTTTCCAATTTGTTCTAATTCTCTTATTTGAGTTTTTGTAAATTTGGTTTCCTCGTCGTGAGGTAAATAACAGAAAATTGTTTTATCACTTTTTTTGAAGCTATCGTCAATAACTTCTGCCAAAGAGTACCAACCAATCATTTTTGAAGTAACTACATATAAACAAAAATCAGAATGTTCTCGTTCGTAAATTTCAATTTTTTGGTCTTCTTCTGTCCATTCGTCCACTACTGGATTAAAATAATCTATTTCCAGTTTTGGCATAACATAATCACGCCATTTTGAACCTGCTACTGTACCGCCGAGAAAGACTTTCATATTATTGTAGTGATAAAATAATTAATAATTTAATTAATGCAAAAATAAAATAATATTTTAATAAAATGCAATAATTTTTTAAATTTTAATAATTTAATGAAAAAGAAAAAATTACTAACTCAATCCTATTTGTTTATTTTGTCCTTTTTAAAATTCTAATATATCATTAAATAGCTCGCTATTTGCAGGTTTGTTAAAATACTAAAAGAAAAAAAACGGTGTGTTCTTGAGTTATTTATTATTTCTTTTTCACTTATTTAATTTTAATCTATATTTTGTGCAAACCTAAAACCCAAAAAACTTGCTTTATAATCTGGTGCCATTTTACTACGCTTTGCTATTCTACACGATGATAATTGACTACGCCAACTTCCTCCTCGCATTATACGAGTTCAACTGGGAGTGAGAAATACTTGATTTTTTTTAGGTCTTTACTGAAAAGTCGGGAAAACTATTCTTGTAATAATTAACTATCTGTTTTTCAAAGA
>JAOZTW010000895.1 GCA_029938985.1 Bacteroidales bacterium
CACTTTGTTGTTCTTTTCCTGCTGAAACAATGTTATTTACAAGTTCTGCACTTTTTATTATTTCGGGTATTAATTTTTCGAGTTTTTTTCCTGCAAATTTTGAAATATTTTGCCCGTTTTCTGTTAATTCAGTTATCTTATCTGCTTCTATCTTTGATTTTTCTGCAAGTTTTCTTACCTCTTGTGCTACAACGGCAAAACCCTTTCCTGCTTCGCCTGCTCTTGCTGCTTCAATTGATGCGTTTAATGATAAAATATTTGTTTGGAATGCTATATCTGTAATAATTTTTGTTTTATTACTAATATCAGAAACAGCTTTTATTGTTTCTTTAAAAGACTTATTGCTTAGTTTTATTTCATTTGCAGATTTTGTTGATGTTTGTCCTGTCATTTCTGCATTTTCCATGTTTGAATTTATCATAGCAAGCATTTGTTCCATTGAAGTTGCAATTTCTTCTGTGGTAGCAGCTTGCTCGTTTGCACTCTCTGAAATCTTTTCTGAAGTGGTGCTTAATTGATTACTTGCTCCAAGAACTGAATGTGCAGTATCACTGATATTTGTTACTAACTTGTTAATATTTTGACGCAGTATATTGTAATCGTCAATCAAGTTTCCTATTTCGTCTGTTGTGCTTTTTCCTCCAATTTCCGTAAAATTATTTTGTGCTGAATTTTGTAGTAGTTTTCTTATCTGATTTATTGAAAATTTTAAATCGCTGTTCATAAAAAAAGATATTTGAAGTATAAGAGCAAAACTAAATAAAATTAAAAACAATGCCCAGTATTTGTAGTTACTGTAAAATTTTGATATGTATGTTGCGTTTGAAACAATAACAAAATTAAATTTAGAATTTAAACTTTGATAAGTCATAAAATTACTGGATTTACTCTCATATAATTTCCCTTTTTTATGTATCTTAAATGCGTTGTATAGCTGTTTAGAACTTAATTTATTATAAATTTGAATGTTATTTTTATTATAAACAATGTCTCCATTTGTATTAACAATTATTATTGAAATATCTGAATTATAAAAATCTATATCATTAGTTAATATTTTTAAACTATCTAAATTTACATTCTCTAAATTATTATGCTTGTTGATAAAATGTTCTTGTATTTTTTCAAAATCATTTAGTTTTACATTAATTGCCATATTTATTGAGAAGTAATACATATAAACCAAACCAAACAATACTAATCCTATTATTGAAGAAATTACACCAAAATATGTTTTTGCAGTGGTAGAAACTCGAATAGCATTTGCAGTGAGTTTTTTGCTTGCGAGAACCTTAGATATTTTAGAATTGATATTTCTCAACATAGAGCTTGCCATAAAATAGGCTAATGGAGAAAGTGCGATAATACCTCCAATGCCTATAAATATTCCAACGGTAGAAGCAAATTCACTAAAATTAACACGACTACTTGTAAGATAACCTGTTGATACTGATACAATAAAAAAGATAGCATAAAGTTTAAATAAAAATATTGGCAGATTTAGAGTTGTTTTTGACAAATTAATTAACTCTTCATCTGTTAAATTATCAATATTTTTATATTTTTTATCTACTTGTTTTGTTTTAAAATAAATAAAAACAAAAGCTATGCAGATAAGTAAAATCCAAATCGAAATAGATATTATTATTGTAAGTATTGAAGTATTTTCTTGTGTATTATTTAGGTATATGCTATTTGGTAAAATCCAGCCTATATGCCAACTTATAAAAGTTGTAACGAAACTAATGTATAATTTTGTTGATATTTTTTTCATATATGTTTTTTTTAAATTTTTATAATTATCGTTATTCACAAAATATTAGTCTAAAAAAAAAATTCCTAACATTTTCTGTTTCCATTTTGCAGTTGTGCATAACGGGTTCGGGCTTTGTGT
>JAOZTW010000896.1 GCA_029938985.1 Bacteroidales bacterium
ATTGGCAATTTAGCCCTGTTTTTTATTAACCAACACTGTTATGTAGGGACTACCAAAAAAACACACCCCCTTGTTTTTTTCAAAACTAAGGAGGTGGCTCTTATATTAACCAATCTAATATTTTTAAAAATGTAATCCTACAGTTATTGGATAAAGTTCTGGTCCTGCATTTGGTTCAAATAATGAAACTAAACTATAATTAGCATAAAGTTGTAAGCTTCTATATCCTACTCTTGCGGTAACACTATATTTATAAGGAGAAGCGTAGTAATCATAGTCATCATTAATTTTTTGTTTCATTTTATCTCCGTTTTCATAAAATACTTTTTTGAATTTAGAATTAACCTTCACACTTCCAATTACTCCAATGCCAATGTTTATTCTTCGGTCTTTTCTTGATACAGGAATTTGAAATTCTAAAATCAAAGGAATACTAAAATATGTTGTTCTAAAAACATTTTTTTTGTAATTTTTATCACTAACTTCAACAGGACTAATTACTCCGTTGGTAGTAGCAAAATCAATATTTTGTCTTAAATTGTAGTATGTCCATTCAAAACCTGTACCTGTTGTTAGTCCTATGTATCTTGTAAAAGGAATACTGTATTGGAAAAAATTAACTCCAAGTTGCCATGATTTATTTGCGTTTAGTTCCATAAATTCTCCATCTGTAGGTAATTTTAATTCGTAGTTGTTGTTAAGGAAGTTTGATGCACCAAACTCTAAACCTGCCCAGTGACCTCTAAATTTTCTTTTTCTTCTTTTACTATTTCCAATATCATAATCAAAATCATAATCAAAACTATCACCTAATTCATCTTCAAGGTCTGCCAATTCTTCTGCTAAATCGTTTAAGTCGTCTTCTAAATCACTTAAATCGTCTTCAATATCTACTATTCCATCGTCAAAAGATTCTATAATTTCTTCATGTTCTTCTATTTGCTCTTCGTATTCATCAATTTGTGTTAACAAAAGGTCTTTTGCATCATCTGTTGATGCTGTTTCTAATTGTTTGTTCGCTTTATTTATGCTGTCGTTAAGTCGTTCAATTTCTTTTTCGTGTGAGCTTTTTTTACTTTTAAATACTATAATTCCGTCTTGTAGTTCTTCCAAACTTAATTCTATTCTTTCTATACCTTCTTCTAAATTTCCTTTTTCTCCAATTATCATTATTTTTTTGTCTCCAAATCTTATTTCTGTTGTATCGTCGGTGTTAATATCGTTGTCCAAAAATTTATTTTTATTTAATTTTGCAATTTTTTTATTATATTCTGCTATTTCTTTATTGTATTCAGCTATTTCTTTTTGAAGTACTTTTCTCTCTTTCTTCGCTGTTGTTGCTTCAATTGTTGCTTCGTGTTGTGCAATACTTTCTTCTAATTCTTCAATTTGCGTCTCATATTTTGCAATTTGCTCTTGTTTGGTTTGCCCAAAAGTTGTTATTGATAAAACCAATAAAATTAGTGTAAGTGTAAAAGCTATAAATAATACTTTACTTCCTGTGTGTTTTTTAACTTTGTTTTTCATGATAAATATATTTTAAATTATTAATAAATTTTTTAATTATTGTTTCATTTGTTAGTAGGACGCACATGTTGTAATAAAGTTACAACAAAATAAAAAAACTCAATCTTTTATTAAGATTGAGTTCTTATTGTTCAATATATCAGATAATTAAAAAGATTATTATTTTATTTTATTTGAAAAAACAAAAAAGGGTTAGTAGTTGAAAAAATAATAAATTTAGAAAATAATGACGCAGTTTTCATAGTTATTTTGGCGTTTTTCACGAGTGTCAAGTTCAAGGAATCTTTTTGAAATATTATAATTGAAATTTACTTTTGTAAATGAGCATTTTAATATTTCAAAAGTAACGAAGAAATTGATAC
>JAOZTW010000281.1 GCA_029938985.1 Bacteroidales bacterium
CATTTTAATATTTCAAAAGTAACGAAGAAATTGATACTCGTGAAAAACGCCAAGATTTTTATGTAGCTATTGGGCTAAAAGTTAGTCTTGGAGTTAGGTAGAATATTCGCTGGCTCGTTATACAAATTGCTTGATTTGTAAGCTATTCACAGACTCTTCAAGAGAACTTAGAGTTCCATTTTTATTACTATCCATTTATTATTTTAAGAATTGCATCTGATAGTAAATCGGCAGCTGGTGGGTAATATCTAAACCATAATTCTGGTTCAATAAGTTCTATTTCGCCAATTATTGGTTGATTGTTTTTGTCCTGCATAACATCTACACGAGCATAAGTTGGCATTGGTTCACAAACAGATACTACTTTTTCGGCAAAAATAATTTCTTCTTTTGTAGGTTTGTAGCTATGCACTGTTCCTCCAAAATCGTCTTGAACTTTAAATTCTCCCTTTTTGGCTTTTTTCAATATAGCATGACTAAATTTTCCATTAAAAACAATAAATGCAATTTCTCCTTTTTCAGTAATATTTTCCTGAAATTCTTGAAAAAGCATGTCTTCTTTATCTATTAATTTTTTATAAATAATTTCGTGTTGTTCTATGTTTTCTAATGTTAATTTGTAAGTATGCCGTCCTGCACCAGAAACAGCTGGTTTTAAAACTATTTGATTCCATTTTGTAATCCTCTGTAAATCTACAAGTTCTCTTTTATCTCCTTTTTTTATAAATAAAGTATTTGGTATATTTATACCTTTATTTTTAAGGTCTTGTAAATAATGTTTGTCAATGTTCCAACGAATCAATTCGGGAGAATTAATAAATGTGGTTTTATCTTTGGTTTCATCAAGCCATTTAGAAAACTCGTCGAAACGATGAAAATAATCCCAAATTGTTCTAAAAAGTACAATTTTTGTGGTAGAAAAATCAAAACTTGGATTGTCCCAATAAGTTCTAATTACTTTTAATCCCTTTCTTTCAAGTGCTTGCTTCACTAATTCGTCCTCCTGTAAAACTTGTTTTACATACCAGTTTGGATTTTCTTGTTCAAAAAATCCTTTTTGTGTTAATACTACAACATCATATTTTTTCATACTTATTTGTTTTAATATGCCTTTTTTTTTTTACAATGATATTTTTTTTATTTAAATATTAATTGTTAAAGAATCTGTATAGATACTATACGTGCCAAAAAGGCCATAGCCATTTATAATATTTGTATAAACATTAACTGGCTGAGCAAAAGGTGTATATGCTGCCTCATTTTGTTCTTGGAGAGATTTATTATACAAATAAAAATTCTCATCAATGCTAAATAATTCAAAATATATTTTTTTACCTTGTGTCGAGTTAAAATCAATATCAAAAGTATAATTAAAAAGTTTGCCATCGTTTAATTCTTTGTAAAAAGCGTAATAATAATCTGTTCCTATTTCAATTTGTGTAGAGTATTGATAGTTCACCGTAGAAGGGTCTATCCAAATTGTATTTTTCCAAATACTTATTACCGAGTCTGTTTCTACATAAATTCCATTCTCTTCAATCCAGTTATATGTAGTGTCTATTGTGTAAGCTGATATTGCGTAATAATTCTCTTCATTTATTGGGTCGTTTATATGAAAATTTATTGTTCCTTTTATCATTGTATCTATGTAAGTTCCAAACTCGTCTATATATTCAGTAATTTCATATTCAAAATTAGATGTAATTTGAGATATTGAAACTGCCTGCAATATAGTTGTTGTGGAACTTGTGTTCTCTAAAATGCTGTGTTCTAATTCTATTTTATATGTTTTTCCTTCTTCGGGGCGGATTGTAGAAATGTAAAAACCATTTTTTTGAAATTCTAAATTTTCTATAAAATTATTATTTTCGTAAAGTTTTATTTTAGCATCGTTAATATATTTGAATGCAGAGTCTTGTTCCAATGATCCTAAACTTTTGCACACATTAACGAGTATCAAACTGTCTGAATTAATAATACTGTTTACTACCAGTTTTTTTTCGCTCTCATCAATGCTAATATCAAGTGTTTTTTTGCAAGAAGTTGCAATTAACATTAGTGCAACAAAAGTTAATATTATTTTTTGTGTTTTCATATTTATTTTATTTTTAAAGCAATAAAACCAATTTTTATATTTAAACCAAGATACAGAGAATTTCTTATGGACGGATGCCTTTTGTTTGGACTTAAAAAGCCCCACTCTGTCCAATAAAAATCGTCTGCCTCTGTTTTATTTATGTAAGATAAATGCGATAGTCTCGCATTTCGCAAGCCTATTTCTCCACTAAAGTCAATATTTATTCTTTTATAAATAATATACTCTGCTCCAAGTTTTAGAGTAGCTATATTTGTTTCTTTAAAAATATCTACCGCATCAAAAGTATATTGGCTACCATCTGTGTCTGTAAACCAAGAGTTTGTAACAGAGAAATAATTAGGGATATAAAAATAAGCTAGCCCAATATATGGTAGCATACATGTGTTTTTATATAAATTTTGATTTTTAGGATAATATTTTACTCCAAATTTTATTTTATAATAATTTCGGTTTTTGGTATAATTATTTTCACTTTTCCACAGTTCAAATTTATTAAACTGGTGACCATAGTCAAATTCCAGAGCAAATTTTTGGTTAAACCGCATTTCTATACCAGGTTGAATAGTGGCAGTAGCAGGGTCTATTATTGCTTGCGGATTTATACGAAACAAAAATTCAAATTTAGTGCTATCTTGCGAAAAAGATAATTGCGACAAAAATAATATTCCTATTATTAAAATTGTTTTTTTCATTGTTTATAAATTTAATATAAATTAATAACTTGCTCATGCAAACCAAAAGCTGTAAAAATTCCAAAACCGTTTTCTATGTTAGAAAACACGTTTACTGGCTGAGCAAAAGGGTTTCCATTTGCTTGATAATATTTATCTTCTGATTTTACATAATTAATATAATCTTTAGGAATTGAATAAATTTTTATGTAAATAGGTTGTAAATCAAATGTTGTAAAATAAATATCAAGATTTAGATTTAAAGTTTGCCCATTAAATAATTCATCTTGTAAAATACTAACTCTATTTCCATAGAAAGTAGAATTTTCTATTAAATTATTATTGTTTTCAATATAGTAGTAAGCATATAAATTATTAAATTCGCTTTCTTTCATATAAATACCCTCTTCTTCATATACGTTTCCTTCTGCGTCTTCAAAAGAACTATAGCTATATCCAGTGCTAAAATTATAGCTATATGCCTCAATAATATAAAAATTCTGTTCGCTTGCTGGGTCTTCTATATTTAATTTGCAATTAAAAACCACATCTTGATATGTAGTATCAAAGGGTTCAAAAATTTCGTCCCAATTTTGCCTTGATGTAGTTGTTATTGTTACAGTACTATCCACTATAAAATATTCCATATCAGAAATTGTAAAAGGCACAGATTTTATAAATTCAGCAGTCCCAACAGCTTTTTCTAAACCGTCTGATTCTACTTCTAACTTATAATTTTTTGAGACATCAGGAATTATAGTTGAATGATAAAATCCTATGCTGTCAAAAACGAGAGTTTCTATATAATTGTTGTTTTCGTAAAGTTTGGCTGTTGCCTTGTTTAAAAATTGAGAATTACCTGTGTCCTCTTCCAACACACCAAGACCTCTGCTAATATTCACTTTCACAATGCTGTCGGGATATAAAATTCCGTTTATAACAATTTTTTTTTCTTTGTCTTCTACTTCAATATTTAGTGTTTTTTGACAAGAAGTGGCAACAAAAATAATTGATATTATAATTAAAATTGATTTTTTCATGATTTTTTATTGAATTTTATTAAAATTTAAAACTATAACTTACCGAGGGGATTATTGGAAAAATACTGTATTGAATAAGTTCTCTTTTGTTATCGTCTCTCCAATTTCTTTCAAATTGCACAAAGAACGGATTTTTGTGGTTGTAAGCATTATACACACTAAAACTCCAAGTTCCAACTCCACGTTTTCGTTGTTTGGTAAAATTAATTCCCAAATCCAAACGGTGGTATGCAGGTAATCTGTAATTATTTCTTTTTCCGTAATATTCAACTGTTTCTAAACTATTCCATTCCTCGTCATAATAGTTGAGATAATTATTTATGCCATTGTAAGAAACATATCTTTGTTGTGCAAGAGTAACCGCATTTCCTGTTCCATACACCCAGGTTGCTCCTATGTCTATTTTGTCGTTAAATTTATACATCATCACAATGCTAATGTCGTGGCGACGGTCGTATCTGTATGGGAATGTTTCGCCAAAAGCTATGTCTTCAAAAGTTCTGTTTGTCCACGAAAGAGTGTAGCCAATCCAGCCGTTTAATTTTCCAATATCTTTTTTCAATAAAATTTCACCACCGTATGCTTCTCCGTCTCCTTGCACAACTTTTTGCTCCCAAACTTCTCCTGTAGCATCACCGCCCTCAAGACTTGCAAACATGCTTTCTCCTTCTTTATACTCTATCAAATTGGTCATTTCTTTATAAAAACCTTCTATGCTAAGGTCTATTTGAGGAGTAATTCTTATAACTGTTCCTGCTGCATATTGAGTGGAATGTTGTGGGGCAAGTAGGTCGGTTGCTGGTAGCCAAAGGTCGGTTGGTAAACCAATTGTAGAGCTTGTAAGGAAATGTAAATTTTGTTGCATTTCGGAGTATGCCGCTTTTACCGACCAGTTTTTAGTAATTAACAAGCGTGCCGAGATTCGTGGTTCGGGCGAAAAATAAGTTGTGTCTCTAACATTAAAAAACGACAAATTACCACCAACATTAACTTTTATACGAGTGCCAAGTCTAATTTCGTCTTCCACATAAATTGCATATTCTCTGGCATATAAATCGCTACTTCCGTAGGTTGTATCAATATTGTCGTATTCTCCCGACATGCTCATTGCCGTTACTCCTGGTCGAAAAGTGTGGTAAGTTCCTGCTGCACCAAATTTTATTCTATTACTTGGGTTTGGATTGTAATCAAAATCTATTTTTGTTCCAAAATCGTAAATACCAGAAGAATACCCCATTTTAAATTCGTCTTCATATTTTTTATCTACATCATACCAAATATCAGAATATTCCATTTGGGTAGCAAAATTAAAACGGCTATAAGTTGCCGTGGTATTCATAAACAGTTTTGGCGAAAGCACATAATTCCAACGCAATGCAGTAATAACATTTCCCCAGTTCAAATTAAATTTTGTTTCAAAAACATCGTTTTCCCAATTTTCTTTTATGTTTGTATATGCTTTATCTTTTCCTCCGTAAACGCTAAAATATAAGCGACTTTTTTTCGAAAATTTATGATTTATTTTTGCATTCATATCATAAAAATAATAACCCGCCATAAAGTTTTCAAAATCGTTTTGATTAAATTTTGAATAAATAGCCATTCCAGGTGCTACCAAAGCGTCGAGGTATGTACGGCGTGCCGAAATAGCAAACGAAGTTTTGCCTTTTATTATAGGACCTTCGAGCATAAATTTAGAAGAAATAAGTCCTATTGAAACATTGCCCGAAAATTTTTGCATATTTCCTTCTTTCATTCTAATATCAATAACAGACGAAAGTCGGCCACCATACCGTGCCGGAAATCCCCCTTTAATAAGAGTAACATTGCTAACCGCATCGGCATTAAAAACAGAGAAAAATCCAAATAAATGATTAACATTATAAACTGGCACACCGTCTAATAAAATTAAATTTTGGTCGGGACCACCGCCACGCACATAAATTCCGCTTGTGCCTTCCGTTCCCGATTGCACGCCAGGAAGTAACTGTATAGTTTTCATAATATCTACTTCTCCAAGTAAAACTGGCATATTTTTTATGGTTTTCAAAGGTACATCAATAGTACTCATTTGTGGGCTATCAACATTGTCTCGCTTACCCGAAACCACCACTGTTCCAATTTTTGTGCTTGTCTCTAATTTTATATTAATAACAGTATCTTTTGTTAGTTTAAATTCAGTTTGCAATGCCGAGTATCCTACAAATGAACTTGTTAGTATCATATCTGTTTTTGGCACAGTAAGACTATAATATCCGTAAACATTTGTAGCAGTGGCATTTTTGATTAAATTAGCATCAAAAACATTAGCTCCAATTAATCTTTCGCCAGTTTCGGCATCTTCCACATATCCGCTAATAGTGTATTTTTGTGAAAAAGCTGTAAATCCTAAAAATATAGCTATTGCTAAAAAAAAAACTTTTTTCATTTTGGGTATAAATTTTTATAGTTAATAGTTTGTTTTAATATGCCTAATAAGTTAATTATTAGTTTACCGTCAAATATTGTGATAAAATATACTTTTATGCGTAAAGCGTCCACGCTTTACACGTAAAGTTGGCTGATAATCAAATGTATAAAGCGTGGACGCTTTACGCATAAAAAATTGTATTTAAAATAAATAAATTAGGTTTAAGTAAAGACATCTCAATATTTGACGGTAAACCCTTAATTATTCTATTTTTTTTTATCAATCTGAAAAAGTCGGGAAAACTTTTCAGCAATATAAAAAACATATAATTTGTTGTACAATTTACCGTAGAGACAAGGCATGCCTTGTCTTTACAACATATATTGCATATAAAATTGATATAAAAAATCAAGCAAATTGCTTATTTCTGTAAAAATCTGACAGATAAATATTAAAAAAAGGTTTCCCGACTTTTCAGTATCAATTAACTAAAGTTTTTGCTTTCATAATAATATAATTATCAAACAGTTGTAATTTTA
>JAOZTW010000282.1 GCA_029938985.1 Bacteroidales bacterium
AATTCTAATATTTCAAAAAAGCCTTGAACTTGACACTCGTGAAAAACGCCAAAAATTTCTTATTTAACAACAACAAGTATAATTTGCCAAATTACATAAGCAACATAAAGCATAATAAAGAACCAACCTACTCCTTTTCCTATTTTCCATTTATTTATTATAAACGTAAATAGAAGAACAACAACAGTTCCAAATAGTACTAATGAAGATGTAAATATTTCTCCAGCTTCTGCTATAATTTCTTTACCTGAAATTAACATCATAATTAGGAATGGTAAACCAAGTCCAACAAGAATATCAAATATATTTGAACCAATACCATTGCTTACAGCCATTCCACCTTTGTTTTCTTTTGCAACAATTATTGAAGAAAATAAATCTGGAACAGATGTACCTACTGCAAGAACTGTTAATGCAACAATTGCTTTAGGAATATGTAATATGTTAGAAATTCCTACTGCACTTTCAACAAGCACCCAACTTATTCCAGCAATAAAAGCTATTGAAATAAAAAACACTACATAAAAGTATTTCAATGAAGGGAAAATCAAATCTAAAACAAAATCTATGGGGTATAATATTTTTTTCCATAGTGGTTTTGGTCCATCATCTTCCTCCGATTCTTCCTTTTTTAGTGCTTCTGTGTCCGCTTCAAGCTGTGCTAATTCAAGTTCTACTTTGTTTGGAGGGAACATTTTTCTCCAATATATAACAACAAGTACATATACTACATAAATAACAAGAAAAATTATTGTATCTAAAACACTAAAACTTGATTTTCCAAGAAACTCACCTGATCCGTTAGCAATAATAAAAACAGAGATTAATAACATAACAGATATTGAATAAAAGAATATATCTCTCATTACTGGTCTCCAAGCGAGTTTAGATTTTTTTACTACCCCCACAGCTCCTGTAATAACTAAAATGTTGAAAATTGCCGAACCAACAATATTACCAACTCCAATTGCTTCGTTACCAACTTCTTTACCCGTTTCTGGATCTATTTCCCCTGGCATAATTATTGCAAACAATGCAACAAAAAGTTCTGGTGCACTCGAACCTACTGCCATTAATGTAGCACCAGCTGCATCAGAAGACATTTTTAATTTTTTGGCTATAATATCCAAAGACTCAACAAAATACTTGTCGCAAATAACTGCAAGCACATAAAACGAAAGTAATAGTGCTAAAATGTATAAAATAATCATTTAATTTTTTTTATTTAAGTTTATTAGGCATGTTCCACAAAAGTGAATATTTAGGAGACTATTGAAATTTTAAAATGTTCATTTACAGGAGTAAACTTTAATTATAAAATTTCAAAAAAGCCTTAAATTTTACACTTGTCAAATATGTCTGTATTCTGCTTTTAGATAAGTTTTTTCTAAAAGTGATTTAGTTATTATTGGTGCTATTAGTTCGATTATCGTATCAAAGAGTTTTTTAAATATTTTATATTCTCTTTCGGATAATCCTTTTTTAAATTCAGATTTATTATCTCCATGTGCAATTCCATTTCTTTTTTTTACAGACTAACAACTCCCATTAATTTATTAAAGTCGCTATTCCTAACTCCCAATTTAGGATGAATACCTAAGCGATATAAAATTTTATCAATAACATTTGGTGTTAAGTTGGACTCTGTGAAAACAATAGAGTTTTTGTTATCAGAACTACTACTTATTGGCAACCTTAATTTATTATTATTTAACGAATCAATACTTTCTATTAAAATTTTACGATTTATAAACCTCTTATTATTCTTTTCATATAGAAAAGTTCCTTGTATCCATTTATTTTGTTCGTCATATTTTGAGAATACATTGTTTAAAGAAGAAATTTTTAATACTGATATAACTTTCTCTATTTCTATATCTAAACTGTTTAGAGTTTCTGCATATACTTCAAAAGCATATTTAAAATAACCTTCAAAATGAGCATACAAAGTTATGACAAGAGTTTTTCTGTATATTTTTTTTAAGTCATCCTTATTTGAACCTTCTATATTATTAATCAAATTGCTTAAAAACGATATTTCGTCTTGTCTCCATTTAATATCACGTTCTATCATTACTCTAATATCATTTATTTCGTTATCCGTCATAGTGTATTTTCAATAGTTTTATTAACCATTTGTAGTCTCTTATTTAAATATTTAAAGTATTTGCTACCACTAGTTCGTTTTTCATTTTCATTTTTTGTTATTTTTTTAAATCCAATATCTTCTTTAAGCTTTGCAAACTGATTTGATAATTCTTTAATCTGCTCTTTATTAGAAAGGTTTATTTTATCCTTGTAACGTGAAAGAGCTAATGAGAATGCCTCATAATTGTATGCTAAAAATTGTTTTTGTAATTTAGACTGGTTTAATCCTACAAATATTTCTCCGTTTGGCATCACTTCATTCAATATTTTAAATGTTTTATTGAAATCCTCTTCTTCTTTTTTATAATCAAAAACGATTTTGTTATCTGCAACTTCTTCCGCAAATGTAGTCATGTTGTCAGCTAACGTACCTTTGTATTTTTTTAAATTTGCAACTTTTAAAGTAAAATATCTCAATACTAATTCGTCGTCATATTGTTCCTTTATCTGATTTTCCATAACAAAGCTTATGCAGTCTTTAAAATCAGGATTGCCTTTTAGACGTTGAATAAAATTGATAAATTCTTCACTCAAAAGTCTTAATGTGCTGTTACGTATTTCCTGAACACTTAGTAATGAGCCTCCTGTACTTAACCTTTTAAACATATCATATTTTAGTCGGCTTGGACTCTCTTTTTTAATTATTTGCATTCTTATGTAACTTCTTTTTACTTGTATTTTTAGTGCTAAAGGTAGTTCATCATAATTAAAACCATTCAGTTCTGGAACAATATCACAATTTTGTAAGACTAATTTATCTCCTTTGGAATATTTGTAATTATCTAAAAGCCCCATAAAATGAAGAAAAGATGATATTCTTTGCAGACCATCAATTAAATCATATTTCCTATGTTCTGTTTCAATTACAAATATTGGTGGTATTGGTAATCCTAATAACAACGACTCAATAAATTGAGATTGTTGTGTTTCTGACCAACGAAACAATCTTTGGTATGAGGGTTTAATTTCTAATTCTTCAGGATACATAGATGCTATTTCACCAAAAGAAATATCAAAAGAATCTGTACTTGCTGTTTGTGATTTTAAGTCAATAATATTTATCAACTGTTTTGTTGTTTTCATAATTTTTTTATATTTGTTAATTAAATAAAAAAGCTATCCACCCATTGCGGCAAATATCACCAGCAGAATTATTAAAACTATTATTGCAACTATTACTGCAAGTGCAATTTTTATCCAACTATATGGTCGTTCTCCTTGAACTTCACCTGTTTGTCCATTTATTAAAAACCTATATACTTTATCATTATATCTATAGGCACTTATCCAAAGCGGTAAAAGAATATGCTTGAAAGTTGTATTGTCATAATAAACATTTTTTGAGCTAATTCTTTGTCTATCACCACCTATATCACTTTTAATAGTTTTTTCTATGGTAGGTTCCATTTTTTGTTGTGCTCCCGTCCAAGCATCTTTAACATCTACTTGGTAAGTTTCTGTTCTAAATCCAGATAAGAAATTATTATCATAAGGTATTAATTCATTCAAATTCCAAGGTTCTAATTTATCTTGAAGTTTAACAGGTAACGATTTACTACCAACAATAAGAATATCATCAAACATATTGTAAACCGTACCACTCACAGATGTCCAATCTACTTTTGTTACAGTTCTTGACTCTGATTCTCCTTCCGAATTTGTATATTCTTCTTCAACCTGATATTCGTCGCCTCGCTGACCACTGTATTGTGAGGTTGTATTAGAATCATAAGTCCAATAAGGAATGTACATTCCTGTTAGTCTGCCAGTTCTGGCATATTGTTTTAATTTGTTTGGAGCCCACCATAATTTGGTTAGCCACACTTGAAACATTCGTTTTCCTTGTTTTGCTTCTATTTTAAAAGGAATTAATGCAGAGGGTGTTATAGCATTATGAGATTCTCCTTGATTGGCAACCATTGGACTACCACAAAAATCACATTTTGAAGAAACAATATTTGGGTCAAAATTTGTTTCTGCTCCACAACCACTACATTTTACCGTTGTTACTTCTTGTTGTGCTGAAACATCTATTGTATTTTGGATGAAAGCTTGATAATCTATTTCTCTGGTTGCCTCACGAATTTTTGATTTATCTATTAAAATTTCATTTTTCGTTCCACAATACTCACAAGATAAACTTGTTGTACCTGGTTTAAATTTTAATTTTGCGGCACAATTTTTACAAGTAATTTCGTTTTGATTGGTTTTTGTAACTTTATTTTTATCCATAATTTTAAGAAATGAAATTTTGTTGAAATTCAGTTGAAATTCAGTTGAAATTCAGTTGAAATTCAGTTGAAATACAATTGAAAAACTGTTGAAATTCAGTTGAAAAACTGTTGAAATTCAGTTATTTTTATAGTATTTCAACCGAATTTCAACCGAATTTCCATTTACATAGGTGGTGGAGGTGGTGGTACTGCACCAAAAAAGTTTGCTAATTCAGGTACTTGTCCTGCTGGTATCCAACCTGCCATTCCCGATTTCCACATTAAAGTTTGTCTTGTAATTTGATTTTGCTGAACCATTTGTTGCAACTGTTGGTAACCAAGTGGTCCCATTTGTTGTCCATTAACAGAAGCATAAAATTGCACTGGTGGTGGTGGAGGTGGTGCATATTGTTGTTGCTGTTGTTGCTGTTGCTGTTGATTATTATTATTTTGGTTCATCATTTGTTGCATCATAGCCATTCCCATCATGCCTTCCATTCCTCCTCCAAGTCCTGGATTTTTTGCAGCAGATTCCATAGCATCAGCCGATTTCATTTGTTGATATTTGTTCATATCTCCCAGCATGTTCATACCAGTACCTTCGTCAAGTTTTTTCTGTAAAGCATCTGGTAAACTTATACTTGAGATAAGGAATTTTGTAATATCTAATCCATATTCTGCAAATTCAGATTTTAGTTGTTTTGCACAAAAATCAGAAAGATCTTTATAACTTGAAGCAAAATCCAGTAAAGAAAGTTTGCTTTCTCCAATAGAGTCAATAAATCTTGTAATAATAAGGCTTCTTAATTCGCCTGATACTTCATCGGTAGTAAATTCGCCGTCTGTTCCAGATACTTCACGAATGAATTTTGCTGCATCATTAATTTTATAAGTATATGTTCCAAAAGCTCTTAAAGATACTCGTCCAAAGTCTTGATCTCTAATGTAAAAAACGTTAGGAGTTCCCCACTTCATGTTTTTAAACAATTTTGTGGATACAAAATAAACTTCTGCTTTAAAAGGGCTATTAAATCCATATTTCCAACCTTTTAAGGTTGATAATATTGGTAGGTTACTAGTTTCTAAGGTGTACATTCCTGGAGGAAATACGTCGGCAAGTTCTCCCTCGTTAATAAAAACAGCAACTTGTGATTCTCTTACGGTAAGTTTTGCTCCGTTTTTTATTTCGTTACCCATTCGTTCGTAACGATAAACTATAGTGTCATCTGTCTGGTCTATCCATTCAATGATGTCTATTAGTTCGCCTTTGGCTTTTTCTTTGACTTTGTTCCAAAATCCCATGATTATTAAGTATTTAGAGTTAATAGTGTGATTAATTTTTTTTAAAGATATTATTTATTTTATTATTCCAAAAATTTTGAATGATTATTAATTAATAATTAAAATTCTTTAATTGATTATATGCTGATTTATATATAATTAAACAAAAAAATATTTTTTAATAGTTTGTATATTTTTAATTCGCTTTTTTATTATTATTTTCTTCCAAAATCCGCAGGTATTTCACCCCATATACGAGTTTCCCATTTCAATATTTTAGTATTATATTCATTATTTTTGAGCCAATCTTCTGCTCTTTTTATCATTTCAAATATTTTTTTATTTCTATATGTATTTTCTTGATTAGTTTTTGCATGCTTGTCTTTTACCCATTTTATAGCAACTTTACTATCACTATAAATTGGTAGTTTATTATTTTGTTTTTTAAGCCAAGCCAAACCATGAACCAATGCTAAAAATTCTCCAATATTATTTGTACTATCAAAAAACGGACCTTGAATGAAAATTTCTTGCCCCGTTTTTGTAAAAACTCCTTTATATTCCATGTCGCCTGTTTTAGTATTACATGCGGCATCAACTGATATACTTTGCATTATAGGATTTCCAACTTTTTTTTTCTCCGAAAAAGATACTTCAGTTTTTTTTGTATTCTTGCCAACATAATTCCAATAACTTCCTTCAAAAGCATTCTCGGCTTCTTTTTTGGATAAGAAAGATTTATATTGAGCTTGTGTAAAACCACTTATTTGTTTGTTACACTCAGCCCATGTATCAAAAACTCCAGTCTTTATTCCTTTCCAAACTACATAATATTTTCTTTTTTTTGCCATAATAAATAATTAAATACTTTATGTTAACGAAATTAATTGTGCTAATGTTTTTTCTTATGATAAAAAAGGACTCAAGCCCTAAGATGTTATATTGATAATTTAATCCACGCTCTAAAGAGCGTGGCAACTGATAAAAGAGAGACGATTACTTTTCATTTATTTGAAACACGCCAAATAATTGTATCATTCTATAAAAGTCAGTAAATTTATTTTACTAAAGTTTTTGCTTTCATAATAATATAATTATCAAACAGTTGTAATTTTA
>JAOZTW010000897.1 GCA_029938985.1 Bacteroidales bacterium
ATTTTATATATTATTGATAATCAATATAAAATGAAAGCAAAAACTTTAGTTATTTAATAAAAAGTTAAATGCCAAAATAAATAGTTTAAATGATAAATTAAGTACCCATACAAAAGTTTTTACACATTTGTATCTTTTTAATCTATTGGTTTATAATCACATAATTGTATCATTGAACCATTTGAATAATTCCTTATTTCGAACCTATTAATTTATCAAAAAGTTTGTCTGTATCAAAATATGCAAAATATGTTGGATTTATTATTTTAAGCACATTTTCAATTTCATCTCTTAATTTTTCATTATTTTTTTCAATAGCTTTTTTCCTTTCCAAAAGCAGTTTTGTAATTTCGGTACTAAATACTTGAGTTGCTCCAAATAAAGGAGAAATTAAAATTCCATCAATTGGTTTATTCGAATATTCTGAAGTTTCGTCGGTTATTACTGCACAATCATCTTTGGAGGTACAAACATAAATTCGTGAATTTTTTATAGATGAAACTATAAATGGTGAATGTGTTGTAAGTATGATTTGTAAATTTGGAAAAATTTCAAGTATATTATTAATAAATGTTTTTTGCCATTTTGGGTGTAAGTGATTTTCAGCCTCATCAATTAGTAACAAACCTTGTGTTTCGCAAATTTTGTTAATTGGAACATCATGAATTTGATGCACTGCATACATCTGTCCCAACAAAGAAATCATACGTTGAATTAAATATAAATTCCCACTACTAAGTTTATCAAGTGAAATTTCTTTTTTATTTTGTAATATAACTGGTTCTAATTTAGTTCTTTTAACATAAGCAAATTCTCCTTTATCCAAACATTGTTTTATTATTTTTGTTATAGTTTGATAGAAAAAAACACCTGTTTCTTTTTCTTTTGGTGAAGCTGAGTCTTTTAGATAATCAAAATAAGTTATTAGTTCTATAAGTTCCAAGCTTCGTTGTACGCCGTTCAATGAATTAAATAAATAATTATTTATTGCAGGTGAAACTATATTTTTTAACTCAAAATTATTTGATGACTGTTTTGATGTCCAATAATTTGTTATCCAATTGGGCTGATTAGGAATGGTTGCTTTTATCTTGAATGTATCTATAGAACTGTTATTATCATAAGTTTCAATTGAGTTTTCTGTTTTATATTCTATATATTGATAGTTAAATTTATGGTTGTTTGTATAAAAAATAGAAAGGTTGTTCTCAAACTTTTCCAATGTGGTAATTTGTTGTATCTCAGAGTTATTATCATTAAAAGATAATGATATTTCAAAATCTTGTTCTCTTACAATATTTCGTTCCAAACGTCCATATTGTCCAAATAACATTGCACGAATAGCATCTAAAATAACTGTTTTACCTGTTCCGTTTTCTCCCGTAATTATTGTTACAGGTGGTTTGTTTTCATTATCATTTTTTGTGACAAAATTTAAAACTCCTTCCTTAAAAGGTCCTATGTTTTTTAATTCTAATTTGTGAACTCTCATTGATTATAAAATTTTTATAATGCAAATATTAATTTTTTATGAAAAAAAAAAAAATACTGATTGTATTTTTAAGAATAATTAAGAAATATGAAAGCAGTTATTTTTATCATAACTACAATTCTATAAATCTATAACAATTATCTGGACGTTCCTTTTTCGTCAATCTTTACAAAAATTTCTTCTTGCTTTTATTCGGCATATCAAAATAAATAATTAACCATTTAAACTTGTTCTTTTTACTTTTTCTAAAAAATATGCAAATATCCTGATATTATTATATTTCTGAAAAGTCGGGAAAACTTTTCTTTAAACAATTAACTATATGATTTTCAATGAAAACCCCAATTTACTATATTAAGACTTAAGTACATAGAGTAATGTTTTTTGTGTATAAT
>JAOZTW010000898.1 GCA_029938985.1 Bacteroidales bacterium
CAATTTGTATAGGTCAGATTAAAAAAATAAAATTATATAATACTACAGGAAAATACATTAAAGAAATTAAATATGAGAGTAAAGAGCCTACTTATGCTACTTTAAAACATTTAAAAAAGTTAAATGATAGTATTGTTATAATACATGACCCACTACAGGGCGATAATACTAAACCAGAGTTTTATCAACAAGAACATAAATTATATGCTAAATGGAACATAAATAATAATACTAAAACACTTTTTATGGATTTTCCTCCAGTAAATAGTATTTATCATGATAAAACATATTTCTTTGAAAACCCATTTACTTATTATTCAAAAATTTATAATAATTTATTTTATACAATTAGTGCAAATGAACCAGCAATATATGTGTTTGATATAAATACTTTAAATTTTAATAAAAGAATAAAATTAGATTTGGATTATTATAAATCAGTTAGATTTAAGTTTGGAGACGAACTTAAATATGAAGAAAAGATGTTGAATCTTTTTTTAAGTAGTACTATTGATAATATTTTTGTATTTGATAATTACTTATTTGTTTTGTATATGCAGCCTTATACTAAAGAATTTATAATGGAATATAGAAACACACTTGACGGTATGATTTTTGACGACCCTCCTTTTCGCAAAACTTGTTTACATATTATAGAAGATGGAAAAAAATCATCAATAGATATAAATATACCAGAAAAACTTGGTACTTTAATTTATACACATTCTTCAGATAATTTAGTTTTTCAAAAAGCACCAAACAATATAGACGAAATAAAAGCACAAACTACATTTTATATAGTTAAACTTATGGAGAATGAAAATAAATAATTTTGTTATTCTACTTATTTGTTCGGTATTGTTAGTAAATTGTAATAATAATACAAAAAACCTTGAACAAGAACTTTTGAAAGAAATTCAAACAGAAATCAATGTTTCTAAAATTATTATTGTATCTGATAAAGATTGTAGTACATGCTTGTTACAATTTTCAGATTTTAAAAGCACTTCCAAAAAAAAGATAATAGGAATTTATTATGCCAAATACCCAAAAGATTTTATTGTAACTTTAAAAAAAATTAATTCAAACATATCTTGGATATATTCCGAGAATAAAGAATTATTAAAATTATTAAGAAATAATAAAACTAAAAGTCCCTATATTTTTAATATAACGGAAGATAAAATTCAAATAGATTAAAAATGCGGATTCAACTTTTTAAAATTTTGTTTTTGTTGTTTTTTGTCTCTTGTAACTATCAACAAGAGATAACCGAGCAAACTACCAACGGAAACACAATAAGTGAAGATATTATAGGTGTAAAAACAATAATTATACATACAGGTGTTTTTCATAAAGAAATAAAATCGAATGGAAAACTTTGTGCATTAGAAAAAGCTGATTTATTTTTTAAAACCAGCGAACGCATAAATCGTATAAATGTTAAAAACGGTAGGCAAGTACAAAAAGGGCAAATAATAGCTACACTTGCCAACAACCAACAAGAAATTACTGTTCGTAAAGCCCAAGATTTACTACAAAAATCTTTACTTGAACGGGAAAAAGAATTATTAGAATATGGTTACAATGCTAACGATAGTATAAATATTAGTGCGGAGTTGTTACGAATAATAAATATCCGTTCTGGTTTTAATGAGGCACAAACTAATCTGTTAGCGGCAGAGGAGTATTACAATCAAACCATTTTAAAAGCACCCTTTACTGGCACAATTGCCAATCTTGAATTTAAAGAACAGAACACAATAACAAGTTCGGATAAATTTTGTACGCTATTAAACGATTCTAAATTTGAAGTTGAATTTCAAGTTCTTGAAACAGAATTCAGAAATATAAAATTAGGAGGAAGCGTTAAAATAGTACCTTTTG
>JAOZTW010000899.1 GCA_029938985.1 Bacteroidales bacterium
TAATTATAAAAATTTATCGGATATAAATATAAACGCCTTTTTTGAATAAAATTATAGCACAAACCTATTTCACAACAAATTCTGCTCTTATATTGTTTTGATTTATTTCTGCTAATTTATCTAAATAAAAATTTGTAATTGTTATATTGCTATATATATCCGAAGCATAGAAAAAAGACTCATTTATACGAATAAAATATTCTCCAACAGGGATATAATAATATTGATAATCACTTGAAGTCATTGCAGTAGCAATACTATTGTGAATAAGAATGCTGTCTTTTGTATAAATACTCCAGTTTATTTCAGTGCTATATCCAAAATTATGGTAATCAATATATTCTCGTATCTCAATAGTAACATAAGGTTCATATTTATCACAGCTAATAAATAACAACAAAAATATAGTAGTAATTAATAATAACTTTTTCATTTTTGATTTAATTTTATATCCAAACCATAACCTTTCTTTTTCGGTTCGTGTAATGAGTTTTTATACATCTCTTTTTTCACATTGTCAAAAACCTGCTTTATTGTTATATTCTCTTTAGTAATATGATTCAATAGATAGTCGGTAAAACAACTAAAATTACCACAAGTTCTTGCTTTTTTATCAATATCAGTAGAGAAGAGAATCATTATATCTTCTTCATTATTTAAACGAAATGATTGCCCATAACTATCCGATTTATATATATTAGGAATAGTTCTACAAGCATCTATAATAATCACACTTTGTTGGGCATATTTCAATGTATTCGCAATTATTTTGTTTACAATAAAACAATCTTCTATTCTTATTTTATCCGATTTTATTTTTTTCTTAGCATCAACAGGAATTAAATAATCTTCTTTTTCGTGAAACCCATGTCCAGAATAATAAAAAAGTGCTAAATCATATTTAGTATTTTTTAATTTATATTCAAAAAGTTCAAGTTCTGTTATCATTTGTTCTCTTTTCAAATCATAATTTGCTATTACTTCAAAACCAATTTTTTCTAAGCTGTCTTTCATCGCATCTACATCTCGTGTTGGTGTTCGTCCGAGTTTCGGCAGATTTTTATATTTATTGTTTCCTATCAGGAAAGCAATTTTTTTTCGTCCGTCTGTTTTTCTATTTATTTTTATGGACGTATCACGTTTTACAATAGGAGAATCTTTATATATATGTCCATTTATTTTTATCCTTTTTATATAATTTACTTTTTTATTTATCCTAAATCCTAATCCTGCATATATATACCAGCCTTTGAATGGAGCATCGTAGTGCGAATACATAGCACCAATATTATAATTCCAGATTTCAAAATTCATAAGAACAGACGATTTTACATAAAAACTATTAAAATTAATACCTTGATTATTGTCCATAATAAATCTTTGCCCCGATGTTAAACCAAAAGCTGGATTTAACCAAATAATTCCTTCTGATAATGGTATTTTATAAATTCCTCCCACACCATAAGTGAAAAAATTTAGTCTATCGTATTCGTTTATATTCCGCCAATAATAACCTCCAGAAACACTAAAACCAAAATTATTTTTGAGGTGTAGGTATTCTATATCAAGCCCGTTTAGCGAAAACTCATCAAAATTCCAGTATAAATGAATATTAATTATTTGATATTTAGTATAATGAACAATACTATCTAAACCCTGTGTTTGACTATATAGCTTTGTATAATTTATTTGCAACAATATAATTACTATTGCAAGTAAGTATATTTTTTTTAAGATACTGTTCATTCTAATTATTGTTATACTTTAAAATATTTTTATTTGAAAACATCTAAACAGATAGTACTGTGCAAATTAAAACTTATTATAATGTTTGTAGTGTATTAAGACTTAAATATCTAAAGTTTTATTACAGTAGTTGTTTTTTTG
>JAOZTW010000283.1 GCA_029938985.1 Bacteroidales bacterium
TGATACAATTATGTGATTATAAACCAATAGATTAAAAAATACAAATGTGTAAAAATTTTTGTATGGGTACTTATTAGGAATTGTCAAAAAATAACTTCCGAAACTGTCATTATTTCACTATTTTTTATAAAAACAGCAAACTAATCTAACAGTTTCAGAACTTATTATTTTCAATTCCTTACTAACATATTTATTAATTGTAGTTTAAGTGAAAAAGAAAAATAATTAACTCCAACCTACTTGTTTATTGTGCCCTTTTTAAAAAATTTAAGAAGTCATTAAATAGCTCGCTATTTGCAGATTATTAAATTATTAAAAGAACAAAAAAACGGAGTATTCTGGAGTTCCTTATTATTTCATTTTCACTAACTCAAAAACTATAAAAATGAAAAAAGATATTATAATTGCTGGTGTAGGAGGACAAGGAATATTGTCTATAGCCGCAACAATTGGTATGGCAGCAGTGGCTGGCAAAATACATATAAAACAATCTGAAGTACATGGAATGAGTCAACGTGGAGGCGATGTACAAGCACATTTGCGAATTTCGGATAAACCAATAGCATCTGATATTATTCCTAAAGGAAAGGCAGATATAATTATATCTGTTGAACCAATGGAAAGTTTAAGGTATTTGCCTTTTCTATCAGAAACTGGTTGGTTGGTAACTAATTCAAATCCATTTATTAACATATCAAACTATCCAGAAAAAGCAGAACTTATTGAACAAATAAAACAAGTTAAAAATCATATTATAGTAGATGCTGAGGAAATTGCAAAATCAATAAAATCTCGTCTCTCTTCAAATATAGTAATGTTAGGAGCTGCATCACCTTTTATTGATCTTCCTTTAGAACTTCTTGAAGATGGTTTGCGACAAATTTTTGGTAGAAAAGGAGAAAAAATTGTAAATGTAAATATTAAAGCATTACAACTTGGTAGAGAACTTACCGAAAACGAATTAAAAATTAGGAATTAGGAATTAGGAATTAAGAATTGGTTTACACCTTAGAATTCAATTTTTCAAAAGTCGTTTGTTTACTATTATATTATAATAAATTTTTATAAATAGTTAATTTAAAAGGTGTAAACCAATTCCTAATTCCTAATTGACCTTAAAATTTCATTCTATTAAATAAATGTTGAATAAGATCATTATCAACTACAAGTAGATTAAAATATTCGAAACGATTTACAAAAATTACATACGATTTTTTTTCTGCTTTAAGTTTAGAAGCATTTTGAGGAACATTTAATCCTTTAATTATAACATCATTACGCTTAAAATCATAAGGAATTTTAGTTTTATCTCTATAAAATAATTTTCCTTTTATCAAAATAACTATATCTTCTTGATTTTCATCATTTACAAAATATATATAGCTTCCCTTTTTTATTTTTATTGGACGAATAATTTTTGCTAATTTGAGTAACGATTTTTCTGGTACTGTGTAAAATAGAAAAATTCGTTTTAATAATTTCACATTATCAAGTAAAAGATTGCTACCTTGTTTAAGTAAAGGTATTAGCTTCTGTTTTTCAGGCGATAGAGTGTTCAAATAATTCTCACACAAAACAGGGCTATGGTCGTAAATTACTTTTGCCGCAGTTGAATACACCAACTCAGACGGGTGATACAAACAAACAAATACTTCGTCTGGTAATCCTTCTTTATTAATCAATTGCAAAATTTTGTTTGCTGCTTCTTCTGTCCATATTTCAGGAGAATTTATAACAACTTCAGTTTTGTTTGCTTTATCTTTTCCTACACCTTGACGAGTATTTTTTCCTATCAATTCAATTGCCTTTGCTTTGCTCCAATCATCTACTTTTTTATAATCTTTTTTTAGAATATCTTTTAGTCGTTGTTCAAAACCTATTTCTTGATGATAAAAATAAGGGCGTAGTTTTCGTATTTTTTGTCCAAGTCTTATTTTTTCAAAAAGTGGGATAATAATCTTTTTTATATCTGGACTAATAAAATTATCTATTAGTTCAAGAGAGAAAATGATATTTTCACCTATAATATTAGTTTTTATTAAGTTAATAGTTTCTGGAGGATGAATAAAAGCAAGTAAAATAAATAATAAATCAAACGATTTCTCTCTTTCTAAATCAAGAGATTGCATTAGTTTTAAGGTGTTTTTTTCATTAACTATATCTTTTATACTCACATATATCCAAAAGATATTTTCTACCACATCTTTTATTATTTGTTTAATAATAGGTGTGGTATCATTATCAGCCTCATACTCTGAATAATAAAGGGCATAAACAATTGCTGTTTGAATTTCTCTATCACGATATTTAATGTGTGCCATAAGTAGTTGCTGTGCTTTGGGGCTACCAATTTGTGCACAAATCTGAATTACTTTTTTTAACAGACTAATAGAATTTTTTTTCATAAATAAAACGTTCAAATCTTTAAGGATTTTATCGCCTATATCAATCAAAATACTCACTATAACATTGTTATATTCAGTACTTTCTAAAAGTGATGTTAGTTTTTTTCTTAGTTGGTCGGAGTCTCTTTTGCTTGCAATTTTAATTGCCGACAATTTTATTGCTTTATCTTTATTATCTAATAGTTTGACAATAACCTGTTCGTCGCCTTCCACTATATTTTTATATAAATATTTTGCAATAAAAACGGTGTCCCTTTTTTTGTTCGAATCAATTAAAATTTCTAATTCTTCTATACTAACATGTTTAATTTCGGAATAATCTAAATGATACAACGAATGTAAAATTAGTTTTCTTAGTTCTTTTTCTTTAAAACCAATCTCATTACCTACGTTCTCAATTACTTTTACAAGTTTTTCGCTATAAGTGGTGTCTATATTCTTAAGAACAGATTTTCTGATAATTGTATCATCTATTTTTAATAAAAAATTGGCATAATCCTCCAAACTACGAGGATTTGTTTCCGATAAAATAACAACACTAAACTTGGCGGAATTAATATCTTCACTCAAAATGTGTTTCTGTAAAACATCTGTTGCAAAAATATCTTTTTCTTTGTATTCTAAATTAAATAAATTCTTCTCTGTTAATATTTGTCTAATTTTATCTTTATAAGCTTTATATAAGCGAATTGCAACAAACAACCAAATAATTAAAAACGGTAAAACATATAAAGGATATACCTGAAGTTGAAATTTACCATCTTTGATAAGTATGAAATTAACAAGTAATAGAACCCCTCCTGCTATTGCAATAGAAAACTGTTGTACCACACCTACACGTGTTTGCATAAATAACTTTTTATGTTCTGGCAGTGTTTGATACATAACATTAAATGAGGGGTCATCTATTCCTCTTCTAAATATTCTTTCAGCTGATTTTGTGAGCGTTATAAATACAAGAAAAGCAATACTTTGTGCTCCAAATACATTAACACTAAAATATGCAAGAATCACAAGTACCGTGATTGAAATGGGTAGTAAAATTAATCCAACTCGCAGTCCGCCACGTTCTAAAATTCTTCCCGAGACAAGCGAAACTAAAAATTCGCCTATTTTTAATCCACCAAAAACAATAGCCATAAATAGGGAGATTGCATCTTGATCTGGGAAAATTTTATCTTGGCTTTTTATAGTTACAAGAAATCCATAATCTGCAATATAAATTGCAATTATGGACAATGAGGCAGAGGCAAAAATAGTTAAAATAAATTTGTTTTTAAAAAAACCTTTGAAATTTTCGGTCAGACTAAGTCTTTGTATCTCTTGAGTATCAGTTGAATATTCTTTTTCTGGAAATTGTTTATAAATAACATAAACCAACACTATTGCAACTATTATAGCAAAACTTCCAATAAAAATTAAATCATAGTGGTGAGTAATAATTTTCAGAATCAAAGGAATTGTGAAATAACCAATTATAGCAGCAGATACTCCACCAAGATTTATAACTCCATAATATTTTTTTACTTGTAAAAGATTTAATAATCTTAATGTTAAACCACCTGTTACAGTTGCAACAAGCGAAATAAGAGGCCAAGCCCAAATAAACACAAAAAAGCTTAACCATTTTTTTATGAAATCAAATTGTTCTACGGTTATTAAATTGGAATTCAAATCTAAAAACAATAAAAGCAAACGTGAGGTGGCTGCTATTGAGAGCATTATAAATAATGCTGAGACAAACAAGAATTTTGATTTTCTTTTTTTCTGAATAATTGAATATAAGGAAGAAGTGATATATCCCACAACTCCAGAGAGGATATACGCAAAAGGTAGTTCCTGCCCCTTAAGTAGTCCTTCACCTCTAAAGGAATGAACAAACTCTGAGTTCGCAGAAACAAAATAAAAAGCTATAAAAAAACCTAAACAAAATGAAAAAGCAAATAATAAAATTATTTTTATTAAATCTTTTTCCTTTATATTGTATCGGTCTTTAATGTATTTAAAAACTTTCACTATCTTTTATTTGTCATAGGAATTGTCAAAAAAAAAAATTTGAAAACTATTTAATTATTAATTTTCCAATTCCTTATTAATAAATTTTTGTTTAAAAATTTTAAAAAACACATAAACAGTAACAATCAGACCTAAACTTGATGCTATAATAAACAATAAATCAGGGTTGTTAAGTTCAAAACCGAATGTTTTACTAACAGCTTTTGTAACATTTAGAAAACCAATTAGCATTGTAACCCAAACTACAATAGCCATTAAAATATTTAAAAATGTACTGTTAGTATTATTTTTACCCATCAGTTTTGGATTGTTAATCACAAAAACCAGAAAGATGCTTATAAATGGTAAAATTAGTCCATTAAATGCCTGAGCTGCAATTATTGCAGGTACAGGTTTTATTCCTAAAATTCCAAATACAAGTCCTGCTGTTAAAATACCAGTTGACACTAATTTAAAATATATAGGACGAATTTTATTTTTTTTATTCTTTTTAATAAATAGATTTCTTGCGGTTATCTCCGAAGCCAAAGGTGCTGTTATAGCAGATGTTAGTCCAGCTGCAAACATACCAAATCCAAAAATATATACTGCATTTTCGCCAATCAAAGTGTCTAAAATTAGAACATCTTCTATTGATTTGAACGAAAAAGTATTAACCATATTTTGTGTTTCGGCAACAGACATACCATCTGTAATAGCACTACCAACAGTCATTATTGACATGGAAATCAAGCCTCCAAGCACAATTGCAATTGTTAAACCATATCTTGCATCTTGCAATGTTTGTTTTTTACTTGCTATACTTGAACCAAGAAAAAGGTCGTAAGGAACAACTGTTGTCCCTATTATTCCAAGAATTATTAGTCCTGCACCAGAAGCATCAGGAATTGTGGGTATAAAACTCCCTCTTACCATTTCGCTAATTGATGGTTTTAGAAATATTGCAGTTAAAATAAATGCAAAACCCATTAAGAACACAATTGAACCCAAAAATTTTGCTATCAATTGCAATGATTTGAGGCTAAGGGCTATAAAAGCAAATACTCCTATTCCAAGCACAAAATACACTTTTGGTACATCTCCAAAAACAAAATGCAAACCTTCAACAGATCCTAAAATATTACCAGTTTCATAAGCTGCACTTCCTAATATAATTGCACCTACTACCATTATTAAAACCAGCGATTTAGTAGATTTTCCTTCAAAATGAGAAGCTATAGATTCGCCTAAATTCATCCCAGAAATAATTGTTATTCTGGCACTTGCTTCTTGTAATAAAAGACAAGCAAAAGTAGAAAAAACCATTGCCCACATTAAATCAAAATGAAAGCTCGCTCCCGCTTTTGTTGCAGTAATAACCGTTCCTGGACCAATAAATGCAGCCGAAACAATTGACCAAAACAAAATGTTTATTAATCTATTTTTTAATAATTTTACTAATTTTTTCATTTATAAAACCTCATTCATTTTCTTTTTATATTCATGAATTGACAAATAATAATTTGTGAAACTATTTAATTCGTTCATTCTTAGAATAATAAATAAGTTGTTGATAATTAATCATTTAAAATCTTATTTGCTATTATAAATAATTACATTATCATGTAATTTTCAAAATAATTACTTGAAAATCCCTTAATTTATGAGCTTTTTAAAAAGCCTAAAGTAAATTATTTATTTAAAAATTAAAACTAATCTGTATATTTTTTTTAAAAATTTATATTTTTTAATTTTTTCTTGTAAAATTCAAGAACTTCTACTGGGCTTATTTTTTTATCTAAAACACTGTTAAGTAATTTTCTAATTTCAGTTACAGGTTCAAAGTCAGCAGTATAATCTCCATTCAAAATTTTAAAGGGGCGATTGCGTCGCTGGTAAAAAAAAGCATCAGTTTTACTTTCAGAATTAAAAGTATATCCCTCCTCCTTGTTTTGTTTCCAAACTGGCATAACTGCCAAGTCGTACCCTTTTGGAAATTCGCCTGAAATTGCCTCAAGATGGTTAATTCTTTGTAAACATGCAAAATCAACCTCATATAATTCTCCAATTGTAACTGTATCCTTATCGCTAAAATCAATGTAAACACTACCATTTTCGGCTTTCATTAGTTGTCCTTTAGTATAATACAAACCTTTGTAGTTTCTATCATCCATATAAAATTCTAATCTTTCTCCTTTTCTAAGAGTACCAAATACATAAATTCTAATACAGAATTCTTTTGTGTTATCAATATTCATTTTTTTATTTTTTTGAAATTTATATATAAAAATTATTTATTAGTAAAAAGTGAAAAAGAAAAAATAACTAAACAAACTGTGTCATTATTT
>JAOZTW010000284.1 GCA_029938985.1 Bacteroidales bacterium
TATGAAAAACATATAGTTAAGTGTTATTAGAAAAGTTTTCCTGACTTTTCAGATATTAATAGAAAAGTTGGGAAAACTTTTCAGCAATATTAAAAACATACAATTTGCTGTTCAATTTGCCGTAGAGACAAGGCATGCCTTGTCTTTACAACATATTTTGCATATAAAATTGTCATAAAAAAACTACGTATTTGTGTTTATTTCAGTAATATACAGAATAGTTGGAAAAACAGCTTGTCTAAATATTAAAAGCTGATTAATAAAAATAAAGCAAATAGCTTATTGACATGAAAATCAAATAGATAAATATTACTGAAAAGTTTTCCCGACTTTTCAGATATTAATAATAATTACTTAACTCTTTTTTATGAAAAACATAATACAATATTCGTTAATTATTTGTTTTATAGGTTTATATGTAACAACCATTAATGCACAGCAATTAAGCATACAAACAGGACATTCGTCCACTATATTGGATTTAAAATTTAGTCCAGATGGTAAGTTTTTGTTCTCATCGGGAAAAGACAACAAAGTGATACTCTGGGATATGGTATCCTCAAAACAAATGAATATATTTAGTGGACACAAAGGTGAGGTGCATAGTGTGGTAGTTCATCCCACAAAAAATATTATTGCCACAGCAAGTGATGATAAAACGGTTAAAATATGGGAATATCCGTCAGGAAAACTGTTGAAGAACTATGATTTTTTTACTTATCCAGTTAAATCAGTGGCTTTTAAACCCGATGGCACAGAGATTGCCTGTGGTGCAAACTATTGTTATATTATAAATTTAGAAACCGACAAGTACTATAATTTTGCTAATCATACACGTCATAGTTTTGATGCTGTTGCCTTTAGTCCTGACAACAAATATGTGGCTTTTGGTGGCAAAAAAAAGTTAAAAACAGTGGTTTATAACTTATATACCAAAGAATTGGTTAAAAAAATTAGAGTAAAACCGAATAAGTTGCTGTTTGATGAGGAGAGCAAAAATGTGTTTGCGGCAGGTAATCGTGGCAATATAAGAAAGGTTGGATTAAATTCGTTTTCTTCCCTAAAAAATTATAATATTCTTGCAGGTAGTTTTTGGAATTCGTTTTATTCCATTGTTTTGAACGAAGAATATTTTATTGCAGCCAATAAAGATAATTTAATTTATGTCTATGATAAAAAAAATGGTAAACGTAAACAAATATTAAAAGCCCATACTGGTGAGGTTAGAGCATTGGCTATCAGTCCTGATGGCGATTTTTTAGCAAGTGCAGGCAAAGACAGAACGATAATTATCTGGAATATTGAAAAAACTAAAATCACAAATATTTTAAGAGGAGGAGCTAATAGAGTTAATTCAATATCTTTTTCGGAGGATGGGAAATATATGTTTATTGCCTACAACGATGGTAGTTATAGAATTTGGAACTTGGCTCAGAAAGGGAAAATAGGATATGGTAAAGCACCAGAACCTAACTTGTTGGAAAAAATGCAACTAAACGAATATACCACTGAAAATAGCTTTGATTATATTAATGAAAATAAAATTCAAATTAGAGTTAATCTTAATAAATTAGATAAGGTTACTGATGACTACATAAGTAAAAAAGAAAACGTAATTGTTTGGGACATTGACAATAGTGAAAATAACAGGATACTGAAAAATAATAAAACCACCGATTACGAAACTTTTTTAATCACAGATACTTCAAAAATAATTTATGTAAAGCATAAAGCCACTCATTCGCAAAAATACTCACTTTTAGATCATACAAAAATAAAAGAAAGAGAACAGGTATTTTCCACAAAAGTAGTGACATACAGCATTCCAGAAACTTACACAAAATCGAAAATGAAGTTACAGCATCTTGATAGACAGAACTCTATTAAAATTGATGGTGATATATACTACAAAAAAATAAGTCCCTCGGGCAAAACACTTTTGGTGCTAAAAAACACAAAAGACAACAAAAAAGTATGCCAGCTATGGGACATGAAATTGCTTATATTGTTTAATTCTTTTGATTTTGATAAAAATATTGATATTGCGGAGTTTAGTGCTAATGAAAAATATATTTATTTTTATTCGGAAGAGGAACAAAAGGTGTTTCTTTATAATGGTAATGATTTTGAACTAATTAAAGAATTTGATGCCACTATTCCTTTTAGTTTTAGTCCCAACGAAAAATATTGTGCCTATACCGATAATATGAAAAATCTACACTTGTATGATATTAAGAATGATAAAGAAATTTTTAATGTTGAAACAAATCATATTACAGATATTTCTTCAATAAAATTTAATATGCCATACAATTATATAGCCACATCGGGATACGATGGATTAATTAAATTTTGGGACATCAATAGCGGAGATATTTTAATAAGTCTTGCCGCTTTTAATGAGAACGATTTTATTTATGTAACTTCCGATAATTATTATTATTCAACCAAAGGGGCTATGCAGTATATTGGCTTTATAGTCAAGGACAAACTATATTCTTTTGAACAATTTGACCTCAAATATAATCGCCCTGATACAGTTTTGTCTAAACTTGCATACTCCACAGAGGACGAAATAAAAGCCTATAACAGAGCATACAAAAAACGAATTAGGAAAATGGGATTTAGTCCAGATGTTTTTAATAATGATTTTAATATTCCAGAAGTGGAAATAACTAATATAGAAGAGTTTCCAATATCAACAATAAACGATAAGATAACCATAAAATTAAATGCTATTGATAGTTTGTATAACTTAGACAGGTTAAACATTTGGGTTAATGATGTTCCTCTTTTTGGTGTTGCAGGAGTTGATTTGAAGGGAGAAAATGCCAAAGAAATTGTAAGTGATTACGAAATAAGATTGTCGGCAGGTAGAAATAAAATACAGGCATCGGTTACTAATTCGCAAGGTATTGAGTCTTTAAAAGAGACATTTACAATAAGTTATGAATCCACAAAGGTAAAACCAGACCTGTTTTTAATAGCAGTAGGAGTGTCCCAGTATTTAGACCCTGAATATAATTTAAAATATGCGTCCAAAGACGCTTTGGATATTGAAGAACTATTTAGTAAACAAACAAATAAATACTCTAACATCTATAGTACAACTCTTATAGATACTTTTGCTACTGCAAAAAATGTTTTAAATATGCGTGGTGCTCTTGAAAAAACAAAAGTTGACGATGTGGTAATTTTCTTTTTTGCTGGTCATGGTGTTTTGGATTGGGATATGAATTATTATCTTGCAACCACCGAACTTGATGCTTACGACTTAGAAAACACAGCATTAAGATACGATTTACTTATTGACATGTTTGATAATATTCCGTCGAGAAACAAAATAATATTTATAGATGCCTGTCACTCAGGCGAAGTAGATACTGACGATGAGTACATAGAACCTACAACAACAGAAACTAATTCTAATAATAATATTAACGATGGCGAAAGAAATATTGATACTGAATTGTCTATCAGCTCACAAAGTTCTTTTGAATTAATGAAATTAATGTTTACAGACCTGAGAAGAGGAACTGGTACAACCATAATATCATCAGCTGGTGGAGCCGAATATGCTTACGAAAACGAAAAAACAAAGAACGGTATTTTTACATATATGCTCAAAAAAGGTATTAATACAAAAAAAGCCGATAAAAATAAAGATGGTGAAATAATGCTCTCGGAACTGCGTGATTATGTGATGTATAATGTAAGCAAAATGACAAGAGGACATCAAAATCCAACAAGTAGAAGAATAAATTTAGAATTTGATTTTGCAATATGGTAATCAATTTAATGAAAATGACAAACTATATATAACAAGCTTAAAATAAACAAATAAACTCAATAAAAATAAACAAATGAAAATTCAATTTAACCTAAATTACAAAACTCAATTTGGACAAAGGTTGAAAATAGTAGGCAATATTCCTGCACTCGGTAACAATAAAATTGAAAATGCAAAAACTATGTTTTCAAAAAATGGAAATAATGGAGATTGGGATTTAATAATTGATATAGCAGATAATATAAATACTTTGAAATACAAATACTTATTTTATAATTCCGAAAATTCAAATGTATTAAAAGAATTTGGAGATTTTCGCCAACTTGATTTAAAAACTTTTGACAGCCAGCAAATAATTATTCGTGATTTTTGGAGACCTAATAATAATTCAAATAATGTTTTGTTTAGTTCGGCTTTTACTAATGCAGTTTTTAAACAAAAAATAATTGATAAATCCAATTTTGTAAAAAAACAGATAATAGAAGAAGAACAAATTATACGTTTTAATATTAGAGTTTCAAGAGTTGAGGCAAAACAAAAAATTGGATTAATAGTTTATAACGATACAAAAGTTCAAAATTTTTATAATTTTAATAATAAAAACTATCCATTTTGGACGACTGAAATTTCGTTTTCTAAAAATAAAATGCCAACTGCCTATAAATATTGTATTTTTGATGTTGAACAAAACAAAATAATTATAGAAGAGACAAAAACAAGATATTTTAATTACCCAACTAACAGCCCACAAAAATTTACTCATATTACAAATGATGAGGATTTTAAATTTCCAAAACCTTGGAAAGGAATTGGAGTTGCTGTGCCAGTGTTTTCGTTACGAACCAAAAATAGTTTTGGTGTTGGTGAATTTTTGGATTTAAAAAACTTAGTTGATTGGTCTAAAAAAAATGGGTTAAAAATGATTCAAATTTTACCTATCAACGACACCACAGCAAATTATACATGGCATGACTCATATCCTTATTCCGCTATTTCTGTTTTTGCACTTCATCCAATTTATCTTAATCTTGAAAAAGTTGGCAACCTAAACTCCGAAATTTTGCAAGAAATTGTAATTGAACAAAAAAAGCTTTTTAACAAAAAAACATTTGTAGATTACGAACCTGTTATAAAAGCTAAAGTTCTTTTTTTGAAACGAATTTTTGTTCAACAAAAAAAAGAGTTTTTTAAAAATTCAGATTATATTGATTTTTTTAACAATAATAAAGATTGGCTTGTACCTTATGCCGTTTTTTCATTTCTAAGAGACACTTTTGGCACAATCGAATTTGATAAATGGGGACGTTTCTCAAAGGCATCGAAAAATATTTTAGAAGAATTAAGTAACGAAACATCAGAATATTATTTTGAAATTGCTTTTCATTATTTTACACAATTTCATTTGCACAAACAATTACTTGAGGTCGCAAATTATGCTCGCAACAATGGAATTGTACTCAAGGGGGATATTCCAATTGGTATTTTACGCAACAGTGTTGACGCTTGGTATGAACCAGAATTATATAATCTTGAAGGTCAGGCAGGAGCACCACCAGATGATTTTGCTGTGGAGGGGCAAAATTGGAAATTTCCAACTTATAATTGGGAGCTAATGAAAAAAGATAATTATAAATGGTGGCGAAGGAGGCTTATAAAACTTTCAGCATATTTTGATGCTTACAGAATTGACCATATACTTGGTTTTTTCAGAATTTGGGAAATACCAAAGTCTCAAACTCAAGGTATTATGGGGTATTTTAATCCTGCACTGTCGCTAACTGTTGAAGAGTTGCAACAAAAAGATTTTAACTTTAATTTTTCACGTTACTGCACACCTTATATAAGGGAGCATATTATTAAAAAATTATTCAACAATTTATCTGAGCGTATAAAAAAAGATTTTTTAAATAAAAATAAATTAGGAGAATTTCAATTTAAACAAAAATTTAATTCACAGTTAAAAATAGAATTAGCATTACCAACAGGAGAACAAATTGCACCCGAAGAGCGTAAAATAAATTTATATTTAAAAAAAGGATTAAAATATTTAATTAGTGAAGTTCTATTTATTGTAGAGTCCGAAAGTGAGAACAGAAAACTACACCCACGTCATTCTTTGTTTAACACGTGGTCGTATAAAGAATTAGACGATAATTCGAAACAAAAAATTAAGGAAATATATAATGATTATTTTTATCATCGCAACGAAGAGTTTTGGAAAAAACAAGCTATGCAAAAATTACCTGCACTAAAAAATGCAACAGAAATGCTTGTGTGTGGTGAGGACTTAGGAATGGTGCCTGCCTGTGTACCAGATGTTATGAACGATTTGAATATGCTTAGTTTAGAAGTACAAAGAATGCCAAAAAATCCAAATACAGAATTTGGAAACACCAAACAATATCCATATTTATCAGTTGCAACTCCATCTTCTCACGATACTTCTACAATTAGAGAATGGTGGGAAGAGGATAAAAATCGTACTCAAAAATATTATAATCAAGTACTTAAAAAACAAGGTAAAGCACCAACTGTTTGTGAACCAGAAATTGTAAGTGAAATTATTAAACATCATATTAATTCGCCAAGTATTTGGTCAGTATTTCCAATTCAGGATATACTTGCAACAAATAAAGAGTTGCGTTTAAAAAACCCAAAAGAAGAAAGAATTAATGTGCCAGCTAATCCACAACATTTTTGGAAATATAGACTACATTTGGATATAGACGAAATCAAGAATTTGATTTTTTTTAAATTATTAGTGAAAAAGTAAAAATAACTAACTCCAATCTACATGTTTATTTTGCCCTTTTAAAAAATAAAAAAGTTAGACATATTAAGTAACTCGCTATTTGCAGATTTTTTAATTATTATAAGAACAAAAAAACGGTGTATTTTGGTATTACTTACTAAAGTTTTTGCTTTCATTTTATATTGATTATCAATAATTTATAAAAT
>JAOZTW010000900.1 GCA_029938985.1 Bacteroidales bacterium
ATATATTTGTTCGGGGGAAATAATAGTTTCATTACCAGCTTCATTTGTTTTTTTTGAAGTGTCAAAATAACTTATTGTATCTCCAATAATTTGTCTAAATCCTCTTTCAAATTTTATAAGCTCGTTGTTTATAATGTTTTCAGATGTCCGAATTAGCAAATCTCTTTTTATCATAACTCTGTTATTGAGCCATTCCATTATTATGTCTGTAAAAACGATTTTGACTTCTTGGTTTGTAATTTTTAACTTATAATTGCCATACTTTCCTTTTCCTGCTTGTGTTAAATAGCCATTGTATGTTAATAAAGTCCAGATTAATTCGTTGTCTGTCTCAAAATCAGGGAATACAAAATTGTCTTTCAGTTGTTTCTCTATTACTTTCCCTTCAATTAAATCTTGTATTTTTTCTTTTACTCCTTTTTCAGTTAGTCGATTTTTTATTAATGAGAGGTCGCCTGTGTTTACCCAGTAGGGTCTAAAACCGTCATTTTTATTTAAAATATAGCTTACGATAGACCATGGGTTGTATATACGACTAATATTTCCAAACTTATAACCGTCATACCATTTAATCAGTTTTTGATGGTCTGCCTGTAAATTAAAATAGTTCAATAATTTTTCAACTTCTTGTTGTGTAAAACCAAATTTATCGGCAAAATATGATGAATTAATACCATAAACTTCAAAATTATTCCATTCTGAGAAAATACTTTCCCGTCCTACTCGCATTACACCAGTTAAAAGTCCTTTCTTTAAATTATTGTTTCCTTTGTAAGCATCTCCCAAAAAACCTTGCATGAAATTTATTGTATTCTCATAATATGTGAGGTCTTCCTGTTTGGAATTTTTTATAGGAGCTTTAGTGTAATTAAATGCACTAATTATTGGTGCATCGTATTCATCGACAAGTATTATAACTTTTTTGTTGAAATGTTTTTTTAGATAATAACTTAAAGTAGATAAACTTTCTTTAATATCAGTTTCGTCTGCTGTTTTTAGTATTATGTTTTCAATATGTTGTTTTTCGGAATCTTTAAGTTCCTTTGATTTTAATAAATAATCGTGTTTTTCATATAATTTTGAGCTTAAGTTTTTAAACTTTTTTATACACTTATACCAACTTGTCTCTTTTATGCTTTTGAGTGAAATATTTATTAACGGATATTTATTTTGATGTTCTGTGCAAAAGCTTTTTTCCTTTGATATTTCAAATTCCTCAAACAATTTTTTGCTACAGTTTTTTTGAATATCAAAAAAATGTTCAATCATTGATAAGTTCAATGTCTTACCAAATCTTTTAGGGCGTGGCATTAATAAAGTATAGTTTCCATTATCAAAAAACTCTTTTATAAGCATTGTTTTATCAACAAAATATCCGTTGTCTTCAATAATTGTTTTGAAATCGGAACTTCCCTTCCTTATTGTTTTTTTTGTTTTCATAAAGTTTAGTGTCTTATTCCTGTGTAATTATTTCCGGATTTGTCGCATATATTATTTGTTCCACATAGTCCACCGTCTCCATTGCCTCCACTGTCCATATTGTAGTAGGCGATTAAACCTGTTTCATTTCCAGTTAGTTTTTTGTTCATATTATTACGGATTGTAGCTTGTGTTAAGGTTGTACTCCAAATTCTTACTTCATCTATTTTACCATTAAAAAATTGTGAAGCAACAGCTAAATCCCACTCTTGTCCAATACTGAATTGACCGCCATTAACAGGGCGTGAGGATGTATTTATAGTAGCTTCGAGTATTCCATTAACATAAATTTTTGCATTATTTGACGCATCAAATATTGCTACTATAAAATACCATTCATTAATTATAAAACTATTGTTAGTATATGTTAAAGCAGGGTTTGTTCATAAAAAATAAAATCAGA
>JAOZTW010000285.1 GCA_029938985.1 Bacteroidales bacterium
TTTTTATATTTTTTAATTACGGATTTTTGAAATATTGGCATTTTTGTTTTATTTTATTTTTTAGTTTGATGCTATCGTATATGTGCTTTGTGGTATTTTGTTTTTCTTATTATTTTTTGCCTTATGGCAAAAAATAGGGGACTTGGAAACGTCTTTTCGTATAACAATACTTTAGAAACTTATGTTTTAATATGCCTTAAAAACATTCAAAAACTAATGGTAAACTTTTATTGTTATATTCTTTTTTGGTAAATGAACCATAAAAATTTACGGTATTAAAACCTGCATTTTGCAAAGCATTTTCCAATATTTTTTTCCTTAAAGGAAAAAGTTTAATATTGTTTTCCAACACTTTACCCGTTTTTTTAATTGTTAATATGGTTGAAAAATTTATCATACCACTATTATCAAGACTATAAAATCTTTCAAATTTAATAATATTGTTTTCTATGGTCGGCAATCCTTTTAAGTTGTTGTCCAACACATTGTCGTAGTTAATAATTTGGCACAAAAATTTGCCATCTGGTTTTAAAACTGCTTTAATATTCTCGAAAAACAATTCAATAGCCTCAATACTTGGTAAGTGAACAATTGTGTTACCAAAACAACTAATAATATCAAAACTGTTTTCAGTAAAACTGTTTTCTATGTCAAGCATTCCTATATTAATAAAATCAATATTTTTTTCGGCAGCTTTCTTTTTTGCAGACTCCAACATTTGTTTGTTGGTATCAATAGCCGATATTTTATCAAACAAACCAAATAATTCAATAGATAAACTACCTGTTCCACAGCCGATATCAAGTAGTTTTATGTTCTCTGTATCTTTGTTCAAATAACTTTTAATAAAAGATACTTGTGTAATATTTAGTGGAAAAATAGCATCGTATTGTTCCGAAATACTTGAGTAAAAATTCATGTTTCTAAGTTCTTATTTTTTTGTTTTTTAACTATATTATATTTTATGTGATAGTCTTCAAATTTTGTAATATTAATTGGAGCAATTTTATGTCGTCCCTTAAATTTCAATCCACATTCGGGGCATGATTTATCATATTCGTTAATATATTCACCACATGCAGAACATTTATTGGGGTCTGTTAACCATTTTTTCTGCTCTAAACTAAACATTTCCGCCTTATTTGTTTGTTTTTCAATAGTTTCAAAAATATCTTCATCAAACAACTGTTTCATTTTTTGATTTATATAAATAACATTAACAACATAAAAAACAAGTATAAATAATGCAGAAAACCATAAAAACCCATTGAGCGAAAATTTTGATATAAAAGCAATAAAAACAACTATAATTAAAATTATTTTTATCAGTTCCATTAATTGAAACTCGTAGAACAAACCGTTGTCTGTTTTTTTTATACTTACATTAAAATTAAAAGCAAACAACGATCTTTTTAGAGTAAAACTAAATTCATTATTTGTTTGTTCCATGTTTCTCGCTCCAATTTTGCTTGAAATCAAATTAATTTTTTTTACAATTGTTTTAAAATTATGATTTTCGGGAGTCTCAATTTTCTGTTTGTATGAATATGGTAAAGACATTATTTTGTAAGTTTAACAAATAAGTTATAATCAGTTTTGATTCCAAAAATGTTTAATAAAAAAAGATACAATTATTCAATGGTTCAATGATACAATCACATAATTGTATCATTGAACCTTTGAATAATTGTATCATTCCTTAATTAGTTTTTGTGAAGCATTCCTATTTTTTCTGCACATCTAATACCATCTATTGCTGCAGAAATAATTCCACCAGCATATCCTGCACCTTCCCCGCAAGGGTAAAGATTTTTCACCTCAAGATGTTCAAGTGTTTCCTTATCTCTTGGTATGCGAACAGGCGACGAAGTACGAGACTCCACACCAAGTATAATTGCTTGATTACTATTGAATCCTTTTATTTTGTTGCCAAACATTGAAAGTGCTGTTTGTAGTCGTTTGCCAATATGACTTGGTAGCCATTGATGTAAATCTGATGACACAACTCCTGGATTATAAGATGTTTTGGGTAAAGATTGTGAATGTTTATTGTTTACAAAATCGCTCACCGTTTGAGCAGGAGCTGTTAGACCGTTGTTTGCATTTTTGAATGCCAGTTTTTCTAAATACTCCTGAAATTTTAAGCCAGCAAGTACTCCAAATTTTTCCTTTCTCGGAAAATCTTGTTTTCTTATTTCAACCACAATACCAGAGTTTGCAAATTCAGAATTTCGTTTTGATGGCGACATACCGTTTACCACAATTTGATTTTGGTTAGTAGCTGCAGGCACAATTGTCCCACCTGGACACATACAAAACGAGTAAACTCCCCTACTCTTTACTTGTGTTACCAAACTATAATTTGCTGGCGGTAAATATTCGTTTCTTGTTTTGCAATTGTATTGTGCCGAATCTATAACTGCCTGTTGATGTTCTACTCTAACACCCATTGCAAAAGGTTTGGATTCTATTCTAATTTTTTTGCTGTGCATAAGTTCATAGATATCTCTTGCCGAATGTCCTGTTGCAAGAATAACTGATTTACCAATAATTTTATCACCATTTTTGGTTACAACACCACTGATTTCATTGTTTTTTATAATAAAATTACTCACCTTAGTATTAAAATGAATTTCGGCACCAGCCTGCAAAATTGTTTTTCTAATATTAACAATTATTTGTGGTAACATATTGCTACCAATATGCGGATGAGCTTCGGTTAGAATGTTTTGATTGGCACCGTGCATTTTCAAAATATCAAGCACAAAATTTGCATTTCCTCTTTTTTTAGACCTTGTAAATAGTTTACCGTCAGAAAATGTGCCAGCTCCTCCTTCGCCAAAACAATAATTAGACTCGGTATTCATCAATTTGTTTCGGTTAATTAAAGCAACGTCTTTTTTACGAGTTTCAACAGAGCTACCTCGTTCTATAACAATTGGTTTTAGACCTTGTTCAATTAATTTTAGAGCGGCAAAAAGTCCAGCAGGTCCTGCCCCCACCACAATCACAGGTTCTTTATTTGCCACATTTTGAAATTTAAATTCTTCTTCTATTTTTTGAGGTTTTTCGCCATCATACCAAACATTGGCACGCATCATTATCTGTACATTCTTTTTTCGGGCATCAATAGAACGTTTCAAAACTTCTATTTCAGAAATATCCGATATTTTCATTTTTAATTTCTTGGCTATTTCTTTTGTGTAAGCCTCTTTTATAGATGCCGTTTGTGGCAATAATTTTATGTTTATTTCTTTTTTCATTTTATTGATTATAAATATCTAAATTTAGGGTAGTTCCCGAAAAGTCAGTATAATTGTTTTTATTATAAATTTTATTTGTAGTTTTGCATGTGATTTTGCTCACACCAATAAATCTGTATTTTATAGCAAATTTCTGTTTGGTAATATCTTCTATACGTTTTAAAATAAATTCCATTAATCGTTTGGTTGCAAATATTTGTTTCTTTGGATTTTTTCTTCCTTTTTTCAACTCAATAATTATGATATATAGTTCTTCTTTTTTTTGAGAAATTATCACATAATCTGCAATTATTTTGAGTCCATTTATGTTATTGAAAAATGGATAAATATCTCCATTTTTTATATTTTCAAAATTATAAATAAGATACTGCCATTTAGATTTTATGTAAATTTTCATTACATTAGGCTCTTCTAAAACTTTTCGCTCTAAACCTGTTATTTCACAAGACGGATGAATTGCTTCTTTTATACAATTTAATTTACTCATCTTCGCCCTCCCTTAAATAATAAAACAATTCTTGCGAACGTTCGTTTAATTCATTTATTACATTATTGATAGTATCAATTTCAAAACCTGTATCATTTACTAACAGTTGTTTAACATTAACTTTTGTTTTAGAAGTATAAGTAAATAAAAATGCACCAACATCGTTTGGTAAAATTTTTTCATCTTCCGCATATCCATATTCTTTAGCGAGTTTTTTTATAGTTTTATTGTCGTCTGAAAGCATTATCAAATTATTTAATTCTCTAATTATATAATCACTGTGTGTACTGATTAATAATCTAAAACCATTATTTATTAGTTTTGCAAATATTTTAACTAATCTTATTTGATTATCTGGATGTAGATTTAGCTCTGGTTCATCTATTATTATTAAATCGTTTTTTTTAGCTATATGTTTTAGATAAAATGTTAAATTTGAGAGTGTTTTTACAAGTGAAGCAGATAAATGAATCGGTAATTTTTTTCCTTTAGCTTTATTAGAAATAAATAATACATTTCCTTCATTATTTATTGATATAGAACCTTTTAATATCTCTTTTTCTATTTGAAAAGCAAATTTTGCAAATTCACTCTCCTTTTTTCTGTAATTTTCCAAATCGTCTGCTATTTTTAGTCCATCTCTAATTGGCAACGGATAGCGTGTTGTACGTTGTTCGAGCCAATCAAATGGATTTATTTTGTTATTTGAAGCATAATTGCGAACTTGCTCAAATAATTCATTTCGTTTTAATGATAATTCTTTACTAAACGTATAGATTGAATTTCGTTCAACAGGTAAAATATGAGTATTAGTTATCGGATATTTTGATACTATTTCATATAAAACATACGAAATTAAAACTTTGGTTAGTTTTAAGTTAAACTCTTTTCCCGTAAATTCTAATAATGTTATTTTAACAAAATTTGTTTTTTTTGTTTTTGCAAATCTTAATTTAATTCCATCTATTTCAATCTCCTTATCAATTTCAAAATAGGTGATTTTTTGATTAGAATTTGGATTTAAAATATCAAAATCAACAGAAGTGTTTTTAAAAAATTTTAAAGTTTCATTTTTGGATAAGCCAAAAATACTGTGAATATTTTGTTCGAAATTTTTCTTAAGTTTTTTTCTATATTCGATAAAATCGTTTTGATTTATTTCAATTGAAATAGTCTCTTTATCAATGAGCTTTTTAACCTGTTCACTTGTCAATAAATCTTTAAATTGTGATGGCGTACCTTCAAGCAAACCATAAATAGCGTAGGCAATATAAGTTTTTCCTGTATTATTTGGTCCACAAAAAATATTCAATTTTTTTGTTAAATCAATAGTCGCTTGTTTTACAGCTCCTATATTTCTAAAAGTAACTTTCATATACAATGTTTTTTAATTTATAAAACTAATTTATTTTCTTTTTGTTTTGCTACCGAAATTTTCACTTTACAGGTTTTTTCATATACATCAATATTTTTTTCAAAAACATAAGAAGAGTCGTTTATGTTAATAAAATAAAAATCTTGAAATGTATGACTTATAGGATTTTCACCTCCTCCTTCTGCTTGCCAAGTATTATCAAAATGTTCAATATATCGTTCTAAAATTATTTCATTATTTTTAAAATAAGTTTCTCGTTTTCTAAACATTTCACCAGCTGAGTCGCTCAAAAATATTTTTTCGGCAAAAACCTTATTATCTTTTAAATAACAATTATACGATTTTTTATCTATTGGTTCAATTAGAGTATCTTTTTTGTAATAATACCAACAAACATCATTTATAGTATCAAATTTTAGCACAGAAATTTTAGAATCTAAAATTTCAATTTCTTTTTCTTTTTTAAAACTATATACAATTCTAAATTTCTTAAACAGTTCTCTTTCATGTTGTATATCTGATATATATGTTAAAGTCTCAAATAAGAAATCATAATTTTTATTGTTTTTTTTAACTATAGTAGCATCAGTATAACATTGGTTACAAAATTGAGAATTGTAAGCATAATTTTCATCAAATTTGCAATTATATTCAAATTCGTTTGAGTTTTTATTTATTTCATTATTTTTAGAAATTGTATCTATTTCAGAATTTGAATTATTTTCAAAACATGAAGAAAATAAAAAAACGATTATTATAAATAATGTAAGAAGTTGGTATTTCATTGTATTTTTTAATAATTTGCTTAGTGAAAATGAAATAAATAATTGAGTAATTTAAACAAAGTTATTATTTTTTTATTTTTATACAAAAAAAATGTTTTAAATTTAAGTAAAGTCATTCAATATTTGACTGTAAACCATCTGTTTTTAATAGGTATTACCTTTTGGAACGCAGATAACACTGATACTTTGTAACGCTGATAAAAACGGATTTTTTAAAATCTGTTTTTCGGTTTTCAATCAAATATTATGATAAAAGATTGTATTTTATTTAAAAATAAGGAAATTAGGTTTAAGTAAAGACATCACAATATTTGACTGTTTACCTTAATATATTTTACAATGTACTGATATTTAATTGTATAATCTAATTTTTAATTTATTAAAACACCTTATATTTATCAAAACATTGAAGCCAAAATTGAAGAATTAACTGAAAAGTTAAAAAAAGACTTGGACGTAAAATCTTATAGGGCAGAATATCAAAATTCTTACATGAACAGTTTGCCCCCAGTTGAAACCAGGGCTGTTGCATGCTATTTTTTAATAATAAAAATTCATAATTCTATGAAAAAAATATTCAATATTCAATATTCAATATTCAAGTAAAAAACAAATAAAATGAACATTGAAAATTCTATATTCAATATTCAATATTCAATATCGAATTTTCAATATTCAAGTAAAAAACAGATAGTCCCTACAAAACAGTGTTGGTATGATTAACAAGTATTTACAAAAATATGATTTTATTTCTTTATATGATAAAAGAAAGGGGACACTATGGGGGCAAAAAAACTATAATAAAAAGA
>JAOZTW010000286.1 GCA_029938985.1 Bacteroidales bacterium
ATCTCGCCAGCTACAAACCACATTTCCATCTCTATTTATTATTTGAGCATGAATATCTGCAATATTTGCTATTGTTATACCATCGTCGTCGTCGTCTGGTTTGAAGAAAGTAAAAACATCGTTCTTACCATCTCCGTTTGGAGTAAATATATTAATATCTTTTAGAACAACAGGACGAGGGATAACTTTAATAGAATCTTTAACCGTGTAATTACAACCAGTTTCACTAATAGCTTTTAGTTTGATATAAAAATCACCTGCTTCAAAATACTTTTTTTTAACATCAGATACTTCCTTTACCTTATCGCTACCATCTCCAAATTTCCAAACCCAATCGGTAGCCCAAGTGGTAGCGTTTGACATGTCAACTTTTTCTCCAATATAAGGAACTTTATTGCTAATAGTTATTTCTGGGATTTCTACAGTTACCTTAACAATTGAACTATCTACACAACCAAAATCACTTTGAACTTTAAAAAAGTAGTTAATAGGATCGTCCTCACCTACTTTCAACTTGGCAACTCCTGCATTAGAAGATATGCCATCGTCTGAATTTTCACTATCCCACATATAACTACCTTCATCAAATGAATTAGTATAAATAATTGTATCTGCTTCTACCGAAGGATCAAAAAACAAACACCATTCAAATAAGTAACCATTATCAATTGATATTTCGTCGTAAATATTTATAGTCCAATCACCATTATAAGAACAACCTATTAAGTTATCAAAAGATTCATAAGATTGGTATCCTCCACTTGCAATAGTTGTTGACGTGGTTAAAGTTGAGCTTATTAAAAATTCGTTTTCAGGTGTGTAATCCCAATAATACCAGTGTCCAACTCCTTGTATGTCTATTTGTTCTTCGTCGTCAAAAGGCTCACCAAGATATTTATCTTCTCCCTCATTATTTTTTAGAATTATTGTTTTATCAACTCCTTCATAATTTGTACATGTAAGGGTTATTTTTAAATCCGAGGCATTAGAATGCTCTATTTTTACTCCAATTGAATCAATATTTTCGGCGTTTGTTAAAACATTTCCAACAGGAAAATCTCTTCTATTTATTGTATAGCTAATATTATTTCCAGGTTGAATATTTTTGGGATAATCAATAACTTGAATATTACTTTTTTCACCTTCCTCCCATTCAATTGGTGTTACTTGTCCTGTTAGCACCACTTCTTCGCCAGGACAAATTCCATCTTGACTTGCAGGAACATCCGATTCAGTGCCTTCAAAATCGGGCTCAACACTAATCAAAACAGGAAGAATATCATAACTTTTTTCAACCACTTTATCCGTTGTGCGAGTGGCAATAACTCTAATTCTAAAAGCTCCTTCGTCTGCAAACTCATGTTGATTAATAGTATCCCATAAAGTTGGATATGTAGTAGTGCCATCATCAAAATCCCATTCTATTTGAACATCGTCATCAATCAAAGCTCCTTCTATTTCAACTTCAAAATCAAATGATATTCCCTTACACGTTTTGAGAGTGTCGATAGGTGCGGTATCAAAAAATACTTTAAACTGTGCAAAAGAAATTTTCACAAATATTATCAGCAAGATTATTAATTTTATTTTTTTCACAAATTTTATTTTTAGTTTTATATAAAAGTTTATATCTTATTTTTTATTTAAAATATAAAACGAGATTATGAAATTTAGTTTAAAAACGCAAAGTTATTAATTTTATTGCAGTATTTAATATTCTTATAAACAATTAATTATTAAAAAAAGAAGATTATTTAGTGTAGCATATAGGTTCTTATTAATTGTTTAAAAAAAATATTTTCTGCTATCATATATTTTTCCAAATCTTGATTATCAATATCAGCTGTATTAGGACGTTTTATGCATATTAAAATAAATAATTGACAATTTTAAAATGAACATATTTTTGTTTTTAACAATTCACTAAATATAATAATATCAGGATATTTGCATATTTTTTTGAAGAAGTAAAAAGTAAAAAGAACAAGTTTAAATCGTCAATTATTTGTTTAAATATGCCTTATAATTCGGTCTATAGATTTTGGGAATTTTTTTGATTTGAAATATAATGCAAAAGTAATATTTATTTTTAAAAAAGCAAAAATTAAAATTTTTGAATTTATATGTTTTTGTATTTTATAGTTATTTTTTTAAAAATTACTTGAATCTTGGTTTTGCAAAATAACATAAAACGAATAAATATATTTTCACTAATTAATTTGGTTATTATCAGTAAATTAATACAAATATTTATTCCTTTTTTAATAATTTTTTTGAAAGTCACAATTAATTAAATATCTTTGCGGTGAATAAAAATAAATATTAACAATTTTCATTTTTTAATATTTGTTTAGTGAAAAAGAAAAAATAACTAAGCCCAATTCTACTTGTTTATTTTGCCCTTTTAAAAATATCATTAAATAGCTCGCTATTTGCAGATTAGTTAAAATAATAGAAGAACAAAAAAACGGCGTATCTTGGAGTTACTTATTATTTCATTTTCACTTAATAAAAATATTCAAAACAATAATTTACTAACTATTCATTATTCAATATTTATATGAGAGTTTTTCTCGGTGGTACAGTAGCAGGTTCAAAATGGCGTGATTATGTTATGCCAAAATTAGAAATCGAATATTTTAATCCAATTGTTGACAATTGGTCTGAAGAGAAGCAGAAAATAGAGATTCACGAAAGGGAGCATTGTGATTATTGCCTATATATAATATCTCCAAAAATGCTGGGTTGGTATGCTTTGGCAGAGGTAATTGATGATAGCTACAAAAGAAGTGATAAAACAATTTTTTGTTACCTGCAATACGATGAGGATAAAAAATTTTCGGACACACAAATAAAAGAGTTAGAATATGTTGGACAGATGGCAGAAGCTAATGGTGCTATTTGGAAACAAAATTTAGACGAAGTAATTAATTACTTAAATTCGGCTAATAAAATAGCCAACGATGTACTTTTACAACAAACCGACCAGATAAATACCGCTTTTATAAGCTATGGACGACGACATTCTTTGGCTTTTGCCCGAAAATTGTATAAAAGTCTTACCGACAAAGGTTATGATATTTGGTTTGATATGAATGATATTCCACTTGGAGTTGATTTTCAGGAGCAAATAGACGATGGTATAAGAATGTCGGATAACTTTATTTATATAATGTCGCCACATTCAATAAATTCTGTTTATTGCTACAAAGAGTTAGTTCTCGCTTTAAAGTACAATAAAAGAATTATTCCTATTTTACATGTTGAACCACAAGATGATGCTACCTGGACTAAAATTGCTCCAGAAGCAGGTAAAAGAAATTGGATTTATTTACGACAAGACTATAATACAGCCCTTGAATTATCAGGAAAAACTTTTGAAATAGGAGAAAAAATTCTTGAAACCACCGAAGAAAATTGGAAATTTACTGACGATTACAAAACTGCTTTTAACAGTTTAATTACTTTAATTGACAGCCATAGAGCTTTTGTTCGTACTCATACAATACTGTTATACAAATCAACAGAATGGATTAAAAAATCCAAAAGCACCCAAAAACTACTTGTTGGTAAACAACGACAAGAAGCTGAAAGTTTTTTGGAACGAAGTCAACAAACATTTAAAAACGATACTGGACACATAATATTGCCTCCTTGTATGCCCACAAATACTTTGGCAGAATATGTAATGGAGAGCAAAAAAAATGGTGTAAATTTACAATGCGATTTATTTATTTGTCACGATTTAGATGATGCAAAAACAGTAAAAATAATTGTTTCATCACTTGCAAAATATGGTTTTTCATCTTGGATTAGTTCAAAAGATATTTCAAAAGGGGTAGAATATAATCATGCAATACACAATGGAGTAATTCAATCGTCAAATATTTTATTTTTTCTTTCCAAAAAATCTTTAAATTCTGATTATTGTAAAAAAGAATATAACTACGCTTGGGATTATAACAAAAGAATTATACCAATTTTGATTGACAAAGAAGCTGCAAATTTTGAAAATGCAGAAGATTTTAATGATTTAGTAAATACTCAATATATTGATTTTACAGATTTAACAAATGAAGTTGATATTGAAATAAAAGACCACAGCGATGTAATTGCAGATGTTGAAGCTCGTAGAGAAAAAACTCCTTTTGAAAAATCACTTGGCGAAATAGTAAACACTTTAAGTATTGAGCGAACTTATTATGAGGAACATCGAGTGTTTCTCGTGCAAGCAATTCGTTGGAAAGAATTGGGACAAAAACAATCTTTTTTATTAAGAGGATACAATTTTGAAAATGCAAAAACATGGCTACGTTTACATAAAGACGACACACATTATGCACCATTAGAAATTCACAAAGAATTTATTCTTGCCAGTGAGGCCGCAAAAGGACAACTCGGTACTGACGTGTTTGTTTCCTATTCAAGAAAAGACAGCGACTTGGCAAGACTTTTGAATAGAAAATTGCAAGCTGCAGGAAAAACTACTTGGTTTGACCAAGAGAGTATTTCGAAAGGAGTAGATTTTGAAAAAGAAATATTTAAAGGAATAAATGGTTGTAATAATTTTGTATTTGTAATTTCTCCTGACGCTATAAATTCGGAATATTGTGAACGAGAGGTTGATTATGCTGTGTCGCAACACAAACGAATAATTACGTTATTGGCAAGAGAAACCAATCCAGACTCTATGCCAGAAGCACTTAGAATTATCAATTGGATTGATTTTAAAGATACCGATTTCTCTGAAGCTTTTTCCGATTTGTTGCAAGCCGTAGAACTTGACCGAGAACATACTGCCAATCACACTTTATTACAACAACGAGGGAACGAATGGAATGACCAAAATAAAAGTAATGATTTTTTGTTGAACACCACAGCCTGTATAAACGCAGAAAAATGGCTTACCGAGGCTTACGAAAAAAACACTAAAACTATTTTTGAAAAACATGAAAAATTAGAGAGTAAAAAAGTTCCATCACCAACAAAGTTACAAATAAATTATATAAAAGAAAGTAGAAAAGCAATAGACGAAGCTATTGCCTTAGAAAAAAAGAAACGAAAAAGACTCCAGAAATTAGTTGTAGTTGCAACTTGTGCTTCTATAATTGCAATAGGACTTTTTATATTTGCTATGTTCCAAACAAAAAAAGCAACTGTTCAAAAAGAAATTGCAGAAACAAAAACAAAAAATTCTACTGAATTACTAAAAGGATTGATGCCTGATTCAGCAAAAATTTTATATTCTCATTTTTATAATATTGCTATAAAAGAATACGAAAATTGTAATTTTGAAAATACAGCCTTTAATTTAGATTTTGTACGTCTTGCTCCTGACTTACCAGATAGCTTGAAAGTGAAAATTCAAACAGAAATTTCTAAATGTGATAGTTTGATAATTTACAATAACAAAGCAATGGAGTTTTACAGGAATTTTGAACATGAGAAAGCAAAATTTATGTATGAGAAAATATTGGAATTGAAACCAAACGATGAAATGATACTGTGTAGAATAAAATATTGTGAAAACCCAGTACATAAAAAAGATAATTTTGTTTTGGTAAAGGGAGGAACTTACATTATGGGTGATGGAAGAAATGATGATAATCCTAAACACCAAGTAACACTTGACGATTATTATTTATATAAATATGAAACAACAAATGCTGAATTTGCTGAATTTTTAACTATTTATGGTTCAGACATTGTTAAAACAGGAAACAATAAAGATAAAGGAATGATAGCTTATGATTGGCTTGGAATAGTAAAAGAAGGAAAAATATGGAAAACTTATGTTGATGATTTAGGAGTTTATGACAACTATCCCGTAATGCGAGCTACATGGTTTGGAGCAAATGAATTTTGTAAATTTTGGAATTACAGCCTACCAACAGAAGCTCAATGGGAGTATGCTGCAAGAAGTAGAGGTAAAGATATAAATTATGCTTGGGGAAATACAGAACCAGTTGGTGAAAATACAACAAAATTTGGGAGTATTGGAGATGTTAATTTCGAAAGAGACTATCCTACATATCCAACACAAGCTAATTATGATGATGGATATATAGAAACCTCACCAGTAGGAATTTTTGATGCCAACGAGCTTGGTTTACATGATATGACAGGAAATGTACATGAATGGTGTTTGGATTGGTATTCGGCTGATTATTATATTAATAGTAAAGAAAAAAATCCAACAGGAGCCGATGCGGGAACAAATAAAGTTTCTCGTGGAGGTACATGGATACATTGCAAATACGACTGTTATACTACCTCACGTTTTAGTAATATTCCTTCACTTACATATTCAAATATTGGTTTTAGAGTAGCTAAAAATAAATAAAATACATTTATTAAATGAAAAATTAGGTGTTTTCATAAGTGTAAAACACCTGGCATTTTGGATTTTTAAATACAGCAGTTATCTGCTATGGACGACGACACTCTTTGGCTTTTGCCAGAAAATTATATAAATACCTGAAAAGTCAGGAAAACTTTTTACCAGAACATTAAAGCATTGATTAATTGCTTTTTAATAAAATCCAAGTAATGTATTAAGACTTAATTATCTAAAGTATTATTATACGAAAAGACTTTCCAACGTCCCTTATTTTTTGCCGTAAGGCAAAAAATAGGGGACTTGGAAACGTCTAAATAGCATGACAAGTGCAAATTTGAAGATTTTTATTACAAAAAAGGTTATTACACACAAAAA
>JAOZTW010000287.1 GCA_029938985.1 Bacteroidales bacterium
GCGGTATTTAAAAAATAAAAATGCCTTGTACTTTACACTTATGAAAAACGCCTTTATTTTGCTATTTTAAAAATATCATTAAATAGCTCACTATTTGCAGATTTGTTAAAATAATAGAAGAACAAAAAAACGGCGTATTTTGGAGTTACTTATTATTTCATTTTCATTTAGAAAAAAGTTGAAATATCTTTTTTTCAACAAATTAAACTCTTATCTAAATTAAATTTTAAATTATGAAAAACAAATTATTTTTGGTTAGCTTGTTTGTTTTGGCATTTTTGGTGTCAAACGCACAGCAAAACTCGGTAAACTTAGTGTCCTCTACGGATAATGAAACAGTAATAACTTTTAATGTAGATTCGTATAATCTAAAATCAGTTGTAACACAAAATGGGAAAGAAGTAGTTTTGAGTGCCAACGAGGCTTCTCAAATGTTGAAAGCAAACGCACCAGATATGGTTAAGTTTACAAAATCAATTATTATTCCTGATGAAGCAAAAATGCAAATTGAAGTTGTTTCTTCCAAATTTAAAGAAATAAACTTAGATGTAAATATCGCTCCTTCCAAAGGTAATCTTACTCGTGATATAGACCCTGCAAGCGTACCTTATGTATATGGTGAGGTTTATAATAAAAATGAATTTTTTCCTGGAAAACTCGCAAATTTAAATACTCCCTACATAGCAAGAGATTTTAGAGGACAAGCAGTTGATGTATATCCATTTCAATACAACCCTGTTACAAATACTCTAAGAATATATACTGAAATAACTGTAAAAATAAGCTCTACAAATAGTACAGGCGAAAATATTTTTAACAGAACAAGAGATTTTGATAAAGTAGCTCGTGAATTTAATAATGTTTATTCAAGTCATTTTTTAAACTATAATACTTCTCGCTACACAGCAGTTGAAGAAGACGGAAATATGCTTATTATTTGTTACGACGATTGGACATCGGAAATGCAACCATTAGTAGATTGGAAAAACACTATTGGACGGTCTTGCGAAATGATAACTGTAACTGACGCAGGTGGTACTGCATCTGCAATTGCAACTTATGTTGAAAACTATTATAACGATAATGGTTTGGCATATTTATTATTAATTGGAGACGATTCACAAGTTCCCACTTTAAGTGGCGGAGGTCTTGGTGGACACTCCGACAACGCTTATGCTTACATAACTGGCGACGACCATTACCTTGAGTTTTTTGTAGGACGTTTTTCTGCTGAGAGTACTGCAGATGTAGCCACACAAGTTGAACGAACTATTGAATATGAAAAAGGTAATGAATTAACAAGCGATTGGTTAAATAAAACAATGGGAGTAGCATCATCGGAAGGAGCTGGATCAGGCGATGACGGAGAGGCAGACTGGCAGCATTATAGAAATATGGCTATTGATTTATTAGATTTTACATACACTTATGCTTACGAAAATTTTGATGGCTCACAAGGAGGTAACGACGCATCAGGAAGTCCTTCACCATCAATGGTGGGAAACGATATAAACGAAGGTGTTGGTATGATAACATATACAGGTCATGGTTCAGAAACTGCATGGTCAACTTCTGGTTATTCAGTATCAGATATTAATAATTTAACTAACGATAATAAACTTCCATTTATTTGGTCGGTAGCTTGTGTAAATGGAGCATTTGTAGGTAATACATGTTTTGGAGAAGCTTGGTTAAGAGCAACAAATGGTAACGAACCAACAGGTGCTGTTGGTGTTATGGCTGCAACAATTAATCAATCTTGGGCACCACCAATGTCGGCACAAGACGAAATGGTAGATATTCTGGTAGAAAGCTATCAAGATAATATTAAACGAACTTTTGCTGGTATTTCTATAAATGGTTGTTTTTTAATGAACGACGAATACGCAGATTTTGCAATGACCGACACTTGGGTGTGTTTTGGAGACCCTTCTTTACTTGTAAGAACTGACAATCCATCTGATATGGTGGTTACTCACAATGCAACTATTTTTGTAGGGCAATCAAGTTTTGAAGTAAATTGCGATTTGAATGGTTCGGTAGCTTGCTTATCTAACAACGGAGTAATTATTGGAGTTGCAACAGTTTCAGGCGGAATAGCAAGTATTCCTGTTACAGATGTTGAACCAGGTCAAGAATTAACAATTGCAATTACCGGATTTAATAAAACAACATATTTAGAAACTATAACAGTTATTGCACCAGAAGGACCTTATATTACAATTGATAATGTTAACATAGGTGGTAGTAGTACAATTAACTATGGCGAAACACAAGACCTTAATATTACTTTAACCAATGTAGGCCCCGAAGAAGCAATAGGAATAACAGCAACTCTAACAAGTACTGACCAATATGTTGTTTCACTTACAAGTAATACTGATATTAATTTTGGTAATGTTGCAGGCAACAATGGTACGGCAACAAGTTCATCAAGTTTTTGTCTTACAGTTGCAGATAATGTTCCTGATCAACATATTATTAGTTTCGATTTAGTTGTTTCTGATAATACAAAAACAACTTGGGAAAGCACAATTAATGTAACAGTAAACGCTCCTGTTTTGGAGGTTGGTTTTAATGCAATAAATGATAATTCGGACGAACTTAGCTTTATAACAACACCTGAGGTTGTTGTTGGTAACAATGAAAATTATACCTACGATATAGTAGTTGAAGGAAATACTGGAAATGGAATTGGAATTTTAGATCCAGGTGAAACGGTAGCTATTTCAGTAAATACAGGAAATGTAGGACATGCAAATTTACTTGCAGCAGAATGTACTTTAACATCTACTGATCCAAGCGTTACTGTTAATTCAGGAATTTACAATATAGGATTGGTTGAGGCAGGTACATCTGTTACAGCTGATTTTAATATTACAATAGATAAAGACGCTACTGTTGGTGAATCGGTAGAACTAATAATTACATTCTTAGGTGGTGAGTATCAAGAAGTAATTGAGTTAAGACTTCCTGTTGGTTTACAAATTGAAGGTTTTGAAAGCGGAGATTTTAGTGCTTATGCTTGGACAAATTTAGATATGGAAATACAGACAAATGATGTACATGAAGGAACTTATGCCGCACATTCAACAATTGCTGGACAAATTAATAGTGAAGCTAAATTTGAAATAGAAATAAATGTAATAAACGATGGACAAGTATCTTTTTATAAAAAAGTATCTTGCGAAAATGGTAATGGTTCTGATTGGGATTATTTAGAATTTCTTATTGATGGACAGAGACAAGAAAAATGGGACGGAGAAGTTGATTGGTCTTTATCTGAATTTGATATTTCGGCTGGAGTACATACTTTAACTTGGAAATATATAAAAGATAACATAGTAGATGAGGGAGACGATTGTGCTTGGGTAGATAATATAATTTTTCCTGGACACTCTTCTGCAAAAAGCACAAAAGGTGTTACTATAACTGCTACAACACTACCAACATGGTTAACACTTAACGACAACGGAGACGGTACAGCAAGTTTAACAGGAACTACTCCTTCGGCAAACGATTCGCACCCAGTTGTTATACAAGCACAAGATGCAGGCGACCCTACAACTCAACAATTTACAATAGTTGTTGGTGCAGTAACAGTTGAGACATTAGAAGGAATTGTAGAGTTTTATCCTAATCCTACTTCAAGCATATTAAATATTAATTTACCACAAGCTACCGAAAGTATAATTACACTAACAGACTTATCTGGTAAAATAGTTGAACAATATACAGCAAATACTCAAAACTTTGATATTGATTTGAGTAATAAATCAAAAGGAGTTTATATGTTAAAACTTCAATTTGACAAACAAGTTATTAATCAAAAAATAATAGTAAATTAATTGTTTTTGTTTTTCAGTAATGGTTCAGTCCCTGATTAATTTCAGGGGCTTTTTTTGTTTCTCACTTAACAGTAATTAGGAATTAAGAGTTAAGAATTGATTTCAAAGTTCACAAATCATGCTGAAAAAATGAAATAAAAGTTATTTAATACTATTGATAAAACAAGTTGCAACTGTAAATCAATAAGTTATATACATTATTTTAAAAATCATTAAAAATTATGATATCTATCATTATATAACAAAAAAAATAATTGTTCTTTGTAGTTAATATTAAAATTAATCAAATGAAAAAGCGATATCAATACCGAAAATACGAGTTAACTCCAAAAACTGGCAACAAAATTGTTGATAATCACCACATTAATTATATTAAGCAAATAAATGATTTAGTGGATATTTTGAATGATGAAAAGGATAAAGAATCTATTTATGAAATTTTTCATAACATATTATATTATGCCGAAAAGTATTTTATAGAAGAAGAATTTTCCTATCAGAAAACAAATTATTCTAACCTGAAAGAACATAGAGAACAACATAGAGAATTTATAAAGAAGATTTCTTTTTTTAGAAAAGCATACCAAAATAAGGTTGATAATATTTGTGAAGAAATGATGAAGTTTTTAGACAGATGGTATAAGGAACACATTATAAAGGAAGACAGTGATGCAACAATGATAGTAAATTAAAATATTTTTAAATAAAACAAAGTATATTAAAACAAATAATTGACTAACTTAAATGAAGTAATTTTTGTTTATAAACAATTCTATAAATATAATAATATCAAGATATTTGCATGTTTATTGATGAAGATAAAAGCAAAAGGAACAAGTTTAAATCGTTAATTATTTATCTAAAATATGCCTAATCAAAACCAAAAAAAACTATGAATATTAAATCGGCTTTAATCTCTGTTTACAATAAAGATGGATTAAACGAAATTTTAGAACAATTATCAAACTTAGGAATAAAAATTTTTTCAACAGGTGGAACAAAAAAATTTATAAAAGAACAAGGACACAATGTAACAGCTGTGGAAACACTAACATCATATCCATCAATTCTTGGTGGGAGAGTAAAAACACTTCATCCAAAAGTATTTGGAGGAATTTTGTCAAGAAGAGACACAAATCAAGATATTGTTGAGTTAAAAGAATATGAAATACCAGAAATAGACCTTGTGATTGTAGATTTATATCCTTTTGAAGATACTGTTGCAACAAGCAATAAAGAATCTGAAATTATTGAAAAAATTGATATTGGAGGAATTTCACTTATTAGAGCAGCAGCTAAAAATTATAAAGATGTTCTTGTTGTGTCGTCCAAGTCGCAATACAACAGCTTATTAAATATCATAAAAACACAAAAAGGAAATACAGATTTAGCAACTCGTCAGCAATTTGCCAAAGAAGCATTTAATATCTCTTCTCACTACGATACAGCAATTTATAATTATTTTAATAAAAATAAACTTGAAAATTTAAAACTAAGTATTTGTCAATCAGAAGAGTTACGTTATGGAGAAAATCCTCATCAAACAGCCAAGTTTTTTGGTGATTTTAGCGAGCTTTTTTCACAGTTGCATGGCAAAAAAATTTCTTATAATAATATTTTGGATTTAGATGCAGCATTTAATTTAATTGCTGATTTTGAGGAAACCACTATAGCTATATTAAAACACAACAACGCCTGTGGACTTGCTTCTCGAGAGAATTTAACACAAGCTTGGAAAGACGCACTTGCAGGCGACCCAATATCTGCATTTGGAGGAGTAATAATAACAAACAAAGAAATTGATTTGGAAACGGCAAAAGAAATAAACAAAATTTTCTTTGAAGTGATAATAGCACCTTCCTATAATTCAGAGGCTTTAAAAATTCTTAAACAAAAGAAAAATAGAATTATTTTAATACAAAAAGGAAGTTTAAACAATAAATATGTGTTTAGACAAGTATTAAATGGAGCATTAATGCAAGAAAAAGACACTAAAGTTGAAACAGCTACTGATTTAAAAATTGTAACTATCAAAGAGCCTACAAAACAAGAAATTGAAGATTTATTGTTTGCCAACAAATTGGTTAAACACTCAAAATCTAACACAATTGTACTCGCCAAAAACAAACAACTAATAGCAAGTGGAGTGGGGGAGACCTCTCGTATTGATGCCCTTAAACACTCTATTGAAAAGGCTAAAACATTTAATTTTGACTTAAATGGAGCTGTTTTATCCTCAGATGCCTTTTTTCCTTTTTCCGACTCAGTAGAATTAGCACATAAGGCAGGAATTACAAGTGTTATTCAACCAGGTGGGTCAATAAGAGACAAAAATTCAATAGAATTTTGTGACGAAAATAATATCTCAATGGTATTTACTGGTGTTAGGCATTTTAAACATTAAAACATACGAAAATTAGGAATTAGGAATTAAAAATTAAAAAATAAGAATTGGTTTACACCTTAAAATACAATTATTTATAAAAACTGGCTACCCACTTAAAGCTGGACAAAAAAAATCCCTTTGCCAAAGTTTGGAACTTTGGCAAAGTTGTGGCTACCACGAATATACTGCGAATTACAACTTTGGCAAAGCCGAAATTTTATTATTATAAAATCCAACCTTAGTTAGGTGGGTAGACTAAAAACTATATTTAAAAAAACAAAGTTTTACAACATAATAGTATATAAACAATGATGTGTTATATATTATTATGTTTTTTTATAAATAAGGAATTGTTTTTTGAATATCCTTCTTTTTTTCACAACAAAATATTTGGTGTTTTGCAAAGATAAGGTCTAAGACCTATTTAATGTTGCTTACGCATTTACATATAATCTTATTATT
>JAOZTW010000901.1 GCA_029938985.1 Bacteroidales bacterium
GGTTACAATCTACATTAACAGGTTTTCAATATAAAATGACTTCAATAAAAAATATTGATATTATGCCAGTTTGTCAAACGCAAAATATTGATTTAACCAAAACAACCTATTATAGAGAGCTACTCAATTGTGTAAAACAATCACAAAATGTAGATGCTCAAATAGCGGTAATAATAAGAGAGGTGCGTCGTATAAATGTAACCGATATCTCTAACGGCAAGCGTGCCGAAGTTGAACTTCACATTCAAATATTTAACGTAAACACCACTTCGTTTGTATTAGATGAATTTAGAAAAGGCACTGGCGAAGCTCCCACAACAGAAAAAGCCGAAAAAGATGCTATAGAAAAAATCATAAATAAATATATTGAAGAATATATGATACAAATGACAGGTAATTATTATACTTACGCTATGGATGGACGTGAATTCAATCTCTTTATTCCAGAGCAATGCTACGATGCAGACCTCGGTTTAATCTTTGAATTAGAAGATGAACTAAAATTAAACAAATTTATTCAAGTAACCGACAACAACTATTCAGATGCTTTACAAGGAACAATATTAAAATGTAGAACATGGATAATGAATCAAAACGACTTGGTAAGAGCAATTTATTATGCCAAGAAGAAAACAACAATAACAGGTAGAGTAAAACCAAAAGGCGAAGGTATTGAAATAGTACCATAACAATAAGGCAAATTAAAACTAATAATTTTAAAATGAGCCATAAATTGGCTATTGTATATTTATGTCTAAGGCAAAACTAATGGTTAATAGTTAAATTACAAATACTTGGTTTACTTTGCGATAGTCAATTTTTGGTTCATAATTTTTTTAACAATTAAAACACTAAAAAAATGAAAAAAATAACATTAATAATATTTGCAATAATTGTTAGTATTGCAACATATTCACAACATTTTGTGCCGTTAAAACTATCCATAACACCCGATGAGGTAAACATGGCGTTCTACGGCGGTTTGTCGCTTGATAAAGGTAACGGCGAAAAATTAAGTTCTTCGTTAAGTAATACCACCCAAACAGGTTTTATAGTAAATGCACTGTATCGTAAACGTGGTAAAACTCAAAAATTCCACCAATTTCTTGTAGATTTTAATCCAATAATTGTAGGTTGGGACCCTTTCTCTTGGAATAAAATAGTAAAGCAACCAGTTGACAGTTTTGCTGTCAATAAACTACCTTTTTCGGAAGACGCTTTTCTTCATGTAGGTTGGCAGGGCAACTCGTTGAGTCGTATTTTTGGCACACGTAACAAAAGTGAATATCAATTATTCCGACTTTTTGGCGATTTTTATTATCGTCCTCATAATGTGACAAGAAACGATGTAGATTACCAGTTTTCTACTTATAATGTGAGCATGGGAATGCAATATAGCTACGTGAAAAAAGATGTTCCTACCATTGGAAGTTTCTTAATAGGTTTTTCGGCACAATGCAATTTTTTGTTAAACAACGAATCCGACGACAACCTACATAGCTTTGAGGCTATAATGGGAAATCGCTATAGTGGTAAAAATTATGTAGGACCTGGTGCAAAATTAATTGTACAAACCAATTATCTAAACATATATGTTGAAGGACGACAGTATTATGCCATTGACCCAGGTTTTGAAGATAAAAAATTCACCACCGAGCCTATTATTCTTGTAGGAGCTTTTGCTAATTTACAATGGACCTCCAAAAAGAACAAAACAACAGAAACAAACAACGGAAATATACATTAATACACGATTTTGTCATAAAATGTAACTCCAAGCTCCAGCTTGGAGAATCAGCAAATAGGCTACAAATAAAGTAATTTGTATAAGGAGTCAGCACTATTTTACTTTTCTCCAAGCTGGAGCTTGGAGA
>JAOZTW010000288.1 GCA_029938985.1 Bacteroidales bacterium
ATATTAAAATACTCATTTACAAAGGTAAACTTTAATTCTAATATTTCAAAAAAGCTCCTTGAGCTTGACGCTCGTGAAAAACGCCAATTTTGTCCTGTCAAGTATCAGCACTTGACAGGAATTTTATTATTCTACTACAAACAGGTAACCAATTTATATTTAAAATGAAAAATTTAAAATACATAATTATTTTTGCACTTTTTTTAAGTGCTTGTCAATCAAAAGAAGATAAGGAGTTTAACAAGTTTATTTCAAATTTTGAAAAAATAGAACTACCTTATTCTTATGATGCAGAAGAGAACAAAAAAATATCTGATTTTAAAACCATAGAAAAAGAAATTGCGATATTGCAGGACTCAGCAAACAATGCAATCTGCAACAAAGAGTCGAAAATTTATTATGTTGGAGAAATAGAAACAGAAAAAGATTTTAATATTATTATTGTAGGAGAACATATTTCGGTAGATTCGGACTCCTATATGCTCTATAATTTATATACAATAACAAAAAAGGGTAAAGTTATATCGTCTATCCATTTTCACGAAATGCGTTATGATTTTAACGATTTAGAATATGCTAAATGTAATATTGACAAAAATCTTGACATACAAATAAGTCGTTTTGGAGATGTTTATGATGAGGCAGACGATGTTTACACAAACATTTATAAAATAACAGAAAATTATAAGATAGCAGAAAACGGAAAAATTAAATTGATAAAAAGCGATGAATTTTATGCCGAAAGCAATAAGATAATGGAAGAAGATGCGATAGAATTTAAACAATTAAATTTACCTTACACAATAAACAACGGACAAGATGGCGAGCAAATTAAAAACAAAGAACAAATATGTGATATTTTGCTTCAAGATGTTTTGAGAGAAGAAGTTGAAAATGAAATTGATGGCTTTGAGTTAGAACATGGAATGAATGTTTATACGGCAATTGGTACTTTTATGGAAACGGATAATTTTAAAGCTATTGTTTTTCAGCATTATGCCAATTCTCACGGTCTTTACTCTGGGGCAGACGAGGACGAATATATGGGAGCAAGCTCAATGTATATGTTAAGTAGTTCATATTATGTTGCAACTTACAATAAAGATAATATACTTATTGACAAGCAGTTAATTGGAACGTTTCGTGACGAAAGTCTTGGTTCGGCTGATTATAAATATGTAACAGATGCTACTATTATTTTAAACAAAGATACAACTATTTCGCTCACTCAAATAGCAACTGAATATCCACCAAAATTTGCAATAGAGAACGGAGAGAAAATCGAAGTAGAAGAAATAACCGAACAATATCAAATTTTAGAAGATGGGAAAATTTCAAAAATTGAATTAGTTGAAATAGCTTCTATCAATGAAAAGTTTGAAGATGTGTCGCCAAAAACTGAAAACGGAGATTTTGATGACATTATAGTTGAGTATCATAAAATTATTGATAATGAAAATTATACAAAAGAAAATCCAGGAATTGACCAAGATTATACAACAGTTACGCTTATAAGAGACAATGATGATATAAAAATGATAGAATTATATGAAAGTGATAGAAATTATGAAAATAAATTTCAATATTTTTATAACAATAATAAACTATTTTATGTTTACATATCTTTAGAACATTCAAACGAAGATAGTGATGATTGGACAATAGAAAAACATAAGTTCTATTTTACAGACGACAAATGTGTTTTACATTTATTTAATAATTCGGAAAAAGAGAATACAGAATATAAAAGTAGCGATGTTTTAGAAGATGCTAAAAAATACCTGCAAAAAACTTTAAGTAATAAGTGGTTAGATGTTAGTGATTAATTGTTAGTGGTTTACGCCTTAAAAAACAATTATTTATAAAGAAACTCGTTAATGAAAAATTTACTTTGTTTAATATTACTAATGTCTAATTTGTATTCTTTTGCAGACAAGCAAGATAGTCTATTTTTGGTGCTTGATACTGTTTCCAATACAAGAAAATCGTTTGTATTAAAAGAAATAGGAACAAGTTATTTGCAACAAGCAAATTATATAAAAGCAATTGAGTATTATAATGAGGGATTGAATATTGCAGAAAATAATAATAATAAAGAAGAAATGCTTAATAATTTGAATAATATAGGACATGTTTATAGTGTTCTCGGAAATTTGCAAAAATCACTTGATGCTTACATTGGTGCATTAAAATATGTTAGACAGGTTGGCGATTTAAGAAAAGAATGTATTATATTACAGGGTATTGCAACTATATTTTTTGATTTAAAAGATTATGAAAATACTAACAAATATTTACAAGCCGCATTAATAATAGCGAATACGATAGATGATAGTAACGAAAAATCAGCAATACTAAATCTCTTGGGTTCAAATTCGCCAAAAGGTTCGGTAGCATCTTATAATTATTATATTAATTCTCTTGAAATAGCTAAATCAATTCAAGATACTGTTTTAATACTTGTTATTACTGCTAATTTAGGCAATTATTATTCAGTTATTAAACAATATGATAAAGCAATAAAAAACTACGAATTGGCTATTTCATATATTTCTACCAGTAATCCAGAATGGTTTTCTGGTCTTTTGTTGAACATTGGTAGAAATCAATTTGAAATGAAAAAAATTAACGAAAGTATAATTAATTGTAAAAAAGCTCTAATTATTGCAATGGAATATGGTTTGTTGCGAGAGGAAAAAGAGAGTTGTGGTTGCCTATCAGACAATTATTATGAAATTAAAGACTTTGAAAAAGCTTATCAATATCATATTCAGTTTATTGCAGCACGAGACAGCTCCACCAACAATAACATTACTCGCCTTAGCACCAAGTTAGAAATGCAATTTGAATTTGAAAAAATACAATTTCAAGACAGCATTAAATGGATACAACAGAAAGAGTTAATTAATGCAAAAGTCAAAAATAGAGAATCATGGTTAGTATTTGTTGTTATTGCATTATTATTTGCCATTTTGTTTATTATAATATTTTTTGTTCAAAAAAGAATGATGTTAAAAAGTAATAATCAATTGGTAACACGTAATTTAGAACTAATAAATTCGGAAAAACAACTACAATCTTTTAAACAAAATAATAAAGTTAAAATAATAGAAAAAAAAGAAAAATATTCTAATTCTTCGCTCACAGTAATACAAAAAGAGGATATAAAAAATGAGATTATTAAAAAAATGGAGGACGAGAAAATTTTCACAAATAAAAATATTAGCTCCAATATATTTGCAAAAGAAATTGGAACTAACAAAAAATATCTTTCCGAAGTAATAAATTCGGAGTTCAACAAAAGCTTTGTAAATTTTATAAACGAATATAGAATTAAAGAAGCAAGAACACAACTTGCCGACAAAAAAAACGAAAATCTAACCATAGAATCCATAGCTCTCGGAGTAGGTTTTAAGACACGTTCCACTTTTAATGTGGCTTTTAAAAAATTTACAGGCATAACACCCTCCTTTTTTTTAAAATCAGTAAAAAATGTAAGTACTTAATTAAAAGAATATTATTATTTTTTGTTTCTTATAAATATGCTTTAATTCACGAATTAAGGCATATTTTGTTTTTTATGTCTATTTATTAATAATAGTTTTGTAAAAATCTTTTTTAACAATTATTTTTATTTATTAACTATTAAATTTTTAAACTATGAAACAAAAAATCACATTAATTTTATTCGTAATGCTTGCTGTTATTTTTGCAGTGCAAGCACAACCAACACAAGAAATACAAAACCTTACCGCAAGCACCCCAAAGGCAAATGTGTATTTTGGGCATTCAGTTTCCATTTCTGGTAATTATGCAGTTGTAGGAGTAAACTACGCAAGCTCAGGCGAAACAGGAGAAGCCTACGTTTTTTATAACAATAATGGAACTTGGGAAGAGCAGGCAATACTCACAGCCTCAGATGCAGGTCCGGGAGACAAATTTGGTTTATCAGTAAGTATTTCGAACAACACAATTGTTGTAGGTGCATATCTTGAAGACGATGGAGCATTAAACACGGGAGCAGCATACATTTTTGAGAAACCAGAAAATGGTTGGGAAAATATGCACGAAACCGTAAAAATACCGAGAGTATCTGGTTCGCAATCTAACGATAGGTTTGGATATGCTGTTGATATTGATGGTAATAATATTATTGTTTCGGCTTCAAGTTTTGAGGTAAACGAAATACACCATTGTGGAGCTGTTTTTGTTTACACAAAACCTGCAAATGGCTGGGAGAATTTAATTGCCGAAACAGCAAAATTAACATCTTCGGATATTGCAATGTGGGATGGTTTTGGGTATTCACTTAGTATTGACCAAAATACAATTATAGTAGGAGTAAAAGACGATGATGATGTAGAAACTGGTTCTGGCTCGGCTTATATTTATGAAAAACCTGCAAACGGCTGGAGCAATATGACAGAAACAGCAAAACTAAATTCCTCAGACCCTGAAAATAATGGTTGGTTTGGAAGTTCTGTAGATATAGAAGATAATGTAATAATAGTTGGAGCAATAAATGCTGATATTAATGGAACGTTGTCTGCTGGTGCTGTTTATATTTTTGAAAAACCCGAAACAGGTTGGGAAGCTATGAATGAAACAGCAAAGATAAATGCCAACGTTGTAGGGCAAAGCAATCAATTTGGTTGTTCGGTAAGCATAGATGAGAACACAATTCTTGTTGGAGCTTTACGAAATAATTCTTCTCAAGGAGCTGCATATATTTTTCAAAAACAGGCAGATGAGAACTGGCAATCAACTACAGAAGACCATAAAATAACCAACTCTAATCCCGCCAATGGAGATATGTTTGGTAGTTCAGTATCGCTTGATGGCAATACCGCAATAATTGGAGCAGAACGAAATGATGATAATTTTAATGATGCTGGTTCGGCTTATATTTTTTCACAACCTTTGCCGTCAATTATAGTAGAACCAGAAGATAAAACAGATATTTGTGCAGGAACAACTGTTGAATTTAATGTAAATACCACCTTTGCAGATAGTTATCAATGGAAAAAAAGAATTGACAACGGCAACGAATGGACTGTTTTATCGGATAATGAAACCTATTCGGGAACAAGCACAAGTAATTTGCAGGTTACAACAAATTATAATTTGAACAACGAACAATATTCTTGTACAGTAACAAATTCGATGGGAGTCGTGATTAGTCAAGTAGCAAGTTTAACTGTTGTGCAAGCCACCGAAATTATTACTCAACCAGCTGCACAAACAATTGCCTGTGTAAACAACGAAAATATTATTCTTTTGATAGAATCAAATGGCGAGGAACTTGAATATCAATGGTTTTTTAATAATGAGGAAATTGAAAACGCCACAAATTCTACTTATACAATAACAACTGTAATAGAAAATACAGGAACTTATACTTGTTCGGTTACAGGTGTTTGTGGTTCGCAAACCAGCGAAAATTCAATAGTTACAATAAATGAGCTTACCGAAATTATTACTCAGCCTGTTGCAGAAACAGTGGTTTGCGAAAACGAAGAAAATATTATTCTTTTGATAGAAACAAATGGCAATGAGCTTGAATATCAATGGTATTTTAATAATGAGGAAATTGAAAACGCCACAAATTCTACTTATACAATAACAACTGTAATAGAAAATACAGGAACTTATACTTGTTCGGTTACAGGTGTTTGTGGTTCGCAAACCAGCGAAAATTCAATAGTTACAATAAATGAGCTTACCGAAATTATTACTCAACCTGTTGCCGAAACAGTGGTTTGCGAAAACGAAGAAAATATTATTCTTTTGATCGCAACAAATGGCAATGAGCTTGAATATCAATGGTTTTTTAATGGTGAGGAAATTGAAAACGCCACAAATTCTACTTATGCAATAACAACAGTAATAGAAAATACGGGAACTTATAGTTGCACTGTTACAGGGACTTGCGGTTCGCAAAACAGCGAAAACTCAATTGTTACAATAAATGAGCTTACCGAAATTATTACTCAGCCAGTTTCTCAATCAGATGTTTTAGAGGAGAGTACAATAACATTTTCGGTAACAGCAACAGGTTCTGATTTGACATATCAATGGAGAAAAGACGAAAACGATTTGGTAGATAGCGAAAATATTAATGGAAGCACAACTTCTGAATTAACTATAAATTTAGTTTCTAACAACGAGGCGGGTTCTTATGATTGTATTGTAACAGGTGATTGTGAAACAATTACAAGCGAAAATGCTTTGCTTTCAATAATTTTAAATATCAATGAAAATGAAAACAATAATATCTTAATTTATCCAAATCCAACAAATGGAATTATTTATATTAATGAAAATAATAATAAAATAAAAAGTTTATATATAACAGATATTTTAGGAAAAACAATTATTGAAAAAACGGAAGTTAGTAAAAATCAAACAATTAATTTGTCTAATTTTGAAAATGGAATTTATTTTATTAAAATAAAAACAAACAACAGTGAGTTATCAAAAATGATTATAAAAAAATAATTGGACATGAAATTAAGTCGTTAACCATAAATTAACAACACTTTTTATGGTCAATTTTAGCATTAGGCATATCAAAATAAATAATTAACCATTTAAACTTGTTCTTTTGAATTTTATCTTCTTCAAAAAAATAAGCAAATATCTTGATATTATTATATTTATTGAATTGGTAAAAATAAAAATAACATC
>JAOZTW010000289.1 GCA_029938985.1 Bacteroidales bacterium
ACTTTTGTAAATGAGCATTTTAATATTTCAAAAGTAACGAAGAAATTGATACTCGAAAAAAACGCCAAAATATTATTATTAGAAAAATAAACTTTATGTCAAAAAAACTATTATTTCTTTCATCAACCAATCTTTCAAGTAATCCACGTTTATTAAAAGAACTAAAATTTGCTGTAAAACAAGGATATAATGTTGATTTTGTTGGTTTTAAACTTGGAAACTGGAGTGATAAAATTGACGATGAAACTATAAAAAATATAAATGCAAATTTTCATTATATTTCTATTACTCGCAAACCGTTCATTAAGTGGTTTGTAAGTTCAATAAATAGAAAATTAACACAAAAAATATACCCATATTTTAAAAATAAGATAAAAATTAATGCTTATGCTCATAGCAAAAGTTCCATACTTTTGAATAAATATTTGAAATCAAATACAAAAAAATACGATTTAGTAATAGCTCATACGCTTGCAACTTTGTATCCTGCTTATATGTTTGCACAAAAAACAAACACAAAGTTCATTTTTGATATAGAAGACTATCATGTAGGTGAGGTGATTTCTCATGACAGTGAAAACGAGAAAGAACGACGTAAATTTTTGATGAAAAATATACTTCCAAAAGCAAGTTTTATTAGCTATGCTTCGCCGTTAATTGGTGAACATAGTTTAAAATTATTAACAAAAAACAACATTAAAAATCATTCTTTGATAAATAATTGTTTTTCTCAAACCGAATTTCAATTTAAAGAAAACAATTCAAAGAAAATTAAAATTATTTGGTTTTCACAAAATATATGCAAGGGGCGAGGTTTGGAACTAATAATTCCAGTACTTGAGGAGTTTAAAAATATGGTTGAAGTAAATTTAATAGGAAACTTATATCAAGGCTTTTACGAAACATTTTTAAACCAATACTCGGATATGATAAATATTATTGCACCTTTACCACAAAAAGAACTAAACTTAAAATTATCGGAATTTGATATTGGACTGGCAATAGAATTAAATTCAGCAGATTTTAATCGTCAAATATGTTTGACAAATAAAATATTTGCTTACGCACAATCGGGATTGTATGTTTTGGCCACAGATACAAAAGCCCAAGAACAATTTTTACAAGAGCATTCACAGCTTGGAATATCTGTAAAACAAGACTATGAGTTTATTAAAAAAGAAATGGGAAGTATTATTAAAAATATTTTAGAAATTAGAAAAAAGAAAAAAGAAAGGTTCAATTACGCACAAAAATTATCATGGGAAACCGAAAGTGAAAAATTAAATAAAATATGGAATTACGAATTAGGAATTACGAATTAAGAATTACAAATTAAAAAATTGGTTTACATCTCAAAATACTATAATTTATAAAAAAAATGTATCATAACTTTAATATATATTACCAAAATTACACAAACTATTGCTTTTAAGGTGTAAACTAATTCTTAATTCTCATTCTATAACTTTTAGTTCTACTCTTCTATTAATTTTTCGTCCAGAAGGAAAATCTGCTCCTTGCAAATTATTTGGAGCGATTGGTTTGTTTTCGCCATAGCTTTTAGATATCAATTGTTTAGTATCTACACCTCTGTTCAACATATATTTTTGAATATAATTTGAACGTTTGTTTGCCAAAGTTGTATTGTAGTTATTATTTCCTTTGGAATCTGAATGTCCACCAAGTTCAATTTTAACTTTTGGATTTGAAATCAAACACAACGAAATAGAATCTAAGCCAGTTGTGTTATTTGTTTCGGATTTATTATAATCAAAATTTATACTAAAAAAACTGCTATTCATATTGTTAAAAAGATATTCACAATCTTTATCTACAAATGGTTTGTATTTTGAAATATCAGGTTGTTCTTTATAATTTTTATCAATTGGAATATAGGTTCTAACATTATTGTTGTATTGGTAAACATATTTAGTGTTTTGATTATCAAATGGAGTTTCTTCTATATACTTAACAAAATTTTCGGAATAAGCAGGTAGAAACACATAATTATCAGCCTTTAAGCTATTTACTGATTGTGTTTTGGCTTCTTTCATTACTTTTAAACGGGTAATATTCTTATCTTTATCAGTATAACTATAAGGAGTAAATATTATTCGTGTAGAATCTACGCCTCGCTCATGAAAATATGTTTTTATTTCTAAAGCATGAGCCATCGAAAAGTAATTTTTATTTTTAATAAAAACAGGAACATTAATTAAATGTTGTTTGTATTGTTTTGTTTCATAACGTTGTAAAATAGTTATTAAAGGTATCGTACCTATTGCACTGCTTTTAATAGTTAGATTTGTTTTGTCCTGTTGTTCTTCTGTATATATATTTTTTGTAACCAATCTTGCAGTATCTATTCCATGACTTGTAAAATAATCAAAAAGTAATTTTGTGCGTAAATAATTTAACTCAGAAGTGTCATGTTCACTGAATGGAAATTCTATAAATAATTCAGGGTTACGTGTGAGATAGTAGTTCATTTGTTCTAATTTAAGAACAGAAATAGTTTCACATTCTGGAATAGAGTTTTTAAATGCAATTTCCCAATTATCAGAATGATAATCTAAAAATAATGTATCAGCAATTAGAATTTCAAAATACTCATTATCTGTGTATTTTATATTAACTCTGGCAGTGTCATTGTTGTTAAAATGACTTAAAATTGATTTTGCTCTTTCATTTTTCAAGGAGTCGTTTTTTGGAATACTAATTTCAGCAACAAGTTCATCATATTTTTCTAAAGTCTTTTTTGTTTGATCAATATAAAGCAAGGTTTGGTAATCCAAGCTGTCGGTAGTAGGGAGAAATGAAATACCGTAATTTATGTTTGTTTCTCCAAGAATTACTTTTTGTAATGGTACTATTTTTTTTGCCACCTGAATGTCTGAGTTTGGGGCAATATAAATTTCCTCCATAAGATTCACATAACCATCAGCTACATAATTTACAAAGTATTGTTTATCAGTTGGTAATACCATTGTGTATTCTCCATTGTTTGGGTCGGGATAATATGTTTTTATTGTGTCATTAGTTTCTGGGTCAATAATATTTATCACAATTTCAACAGTATCAGTAGTTCCAATAGTATTACTTAAATCTACTTGTCCCGAAAAAACACCCACTTTTGTTCTTATCTCATTAGACAACATCATAAAATAGATGTCAGTGTTATTGTAACTTCCATATTCATTTGATACATAGAATGCAAAACCTCCACCTGGTGAGGCAACATAATAAATATCATCTCCAGTAGAATTAACAGGAAAGCCTAAGTTGCTTGGTGTACTCCAAGTGTTATTGGGGAGTAAACGAGATAAAAATAAATCTTGTCCTCCCATTCCAAGATGTCCATTGGAACTAAAAAAAAGAGTAGAGTCATCGCTGTTAACAAACGGACTGTCTTCGTCGTTAGGCGTGTTTATAGATTTACCCAAGTTAATAGCCCTGCCCCATTGTCCGTTTTCTTTTTTATTACAATAATAAATATCCATTCCGCCTCGTCCACCTGGTCGGTCGCTGGAGAAATACAGTGTACTACCATCTTGACTAATACTTGCATGAGCTTCACGATAGTTAGTATTAATTTTTAGTCGTTCTGGTTTTGACCACTCATTGTTTTCTAATTTGCTTTCATAAATATCTCCACCATTAGATTGTTTGTATATATACAATACTCGTCCATCAACCGACAGTCCCACAGATGCTTCATGCTCTTCTGTGTTAATATTTTTACTAATGCTTTTAGGTTCTGTCCATTGACCGTTTTGCAAATTGCTAATATATATATCTTCATAATAGTTTCCATTTTCGTCTTTTCTATCTCCTGTTCCTTTTCTGTTCGATGTAAAAATCATGGTTTTTAAATCCGCAGTCAAAACAGGACTATGCTCTAAATAGGGAGAATTAATTTTACCACTCAAAGGCATTATACTAAGGTCGGTAGGTTTTGCATACAGTTCTATTCCTTTTTTACACTCAAGAGCCTTTCTTTCAATTATTTCTTTTGCTTTTGAATTTGTCAAATAATGTTGCAAAGTATCAAAACAGACAATAGCTTCTTCAAACTTATAATTTATATGATAAATTTCTCCAAGTATAAACCAAGTATCAATTGGAGCCGTTTTTGTCTCATAATTATCTGTATATTTTACATTTATATTTTTTTGTGCACTTGTAAGAAACATTATTGCACTATCAGCATTACTTAATTCATTGTAAATAGCTCCTATATTATACATAATATTTGCATTATCTGGGTCTTCTTCCATAATTTCAAAATATAAATTAAGAGCCTTATAATACAACATGTTAGTTTTATAATTATTTGCTGTTTTGTATTTTTCTGAATTTTCAGGTTGAGCTATTAAATTTTGTATAATAAATAATATTATTATATTTATAAAAATTATTTTTGTTTTCATTTTTTTTAACAGATAAAGTTTATATTTGCCTTTTAATAAAAAGAACTGTGTTTTAAGTTAAATAGATTTGTAATTTTGCAAAAAATAGTTGCAAAAAAAAATGTTATATAACAATTAGTATTATTACAATATCTTCGCCAAACTGATAAAAAAATATATAAAATTTCAAAAAAAATGTTATATATTTAAATATCAAGTATATAACTATAGCTTTTTTAACATAAAATAATAAAAAGTATTTTATTTATTCTATCTATTTTATTAAACTTATATAAATTTGAGCAGTTAGTGAGTATAAAAATATGAAAAAAATATATTTTGGCGAGGATTTTGTTTTTATAAAAAAATTATAATTAACTTAAAAAAAAATTACATACATTATGAAAATATTTTATACAGTATTAATTCCAATATTTATATTATTTGGAATACCGTTAACAGAAAACCATTTTTTTGTTTCAGAACAAAATGTTGTTATTAATTTTGACACTTTAGAATATCCAAATTTTAAAGAAATTAATAATAAAAGCTGGAAAATCACGGAGTCTTATGCAGACAAATATAATTTTAGTGAAGAGAATATTTATTCAACCGAATTATGGGACGCTTTTACTATACTACCCTTATTGAACGAAGAATGGGAAACCAAAGTTAATTGTAAAAGTTATTTGAAATATTTAAAAGATGATAAAAAATATCTTTTGTATTCCCAAAATACGTTTTCGTTAATAAATGATAATGGAAATGAGGATTTGAAATATGAAATTAATTCGGAAAATTCAAGAATTGATTGTATTGATTATAATAAAAACAAAAAGAAAATATATTGGGCTGAATCTCAATTAGATATTGACTGTGTTAAAGACAGTTGGCAAATTTTTGAATACGATATTAAAACTCAACAAAAAAATAAGGTATTTGATAACAATAATATTAAATTTTCAATAATTGCTAACAATAAAACAAAAACAAATTGTCCTTACATAACTGATATTAAAACATCTCCTAATGGCGAAAATTTCATTTTTAAATATACAAATATTGAATATAATAATTTTTGTGCAAATTTATTTATATATAAAAAACAAAACGAATTTATAAAAATTATTGATAGATGCGATGAAAACCTTAATGCCGTAGAATTTATTGATGATAACAATATATTAATAATAACTACGAACCATAATAATAAAAATATTAAATTGCAAGTATCAGATTTAACAGGAACTATTGTTTCGTCCTCGGGTTGTTATAACAAAAAAGGTATTAAAGGTGAATTTATTGATTTTGAATTAAGTACAGATAAAAAATCTTTTTATTTGTATTATATTTCAGGTGAAAAATATTATATAACTCATTGGGACACAAATGGTGATTTGATAGAAAAAACAGAAACAGGTGGGTTTTATAAAGTTAATTATCAAGAAAAAATTAATCTAACTGCTTTTGATTATAATATACTTAATTTACGAAATTTTGATAATGAGGAATTACTTGGCGTTATTTTTCATGAACACGATGTTTTTGATTTTGTGATCACAGACAACTCGGTTGTTAGTGTTGATGAAGGGGGAGGTTTAAAAAAATGGAATCTTACAAAAACTAATAATCATTTGCTTGTTTTAGAAAACACATTAAAAATTGCTCATATTCCTGTAAATATAAATAATTTTCATATAAAAATAGATAATTTGGAGGCAATAAGTAAAAATAATTATTCTTTGTTCGCAGAACAACAAATAATTATTGAGCAAGAACGTTTAAATTTGGAAAATGATTACCAAACTTTTTTTAAATTGAATAGTTTTAAGCATGTTGGAACACTTACAAAACAAGCTGGCGATTATCACTCTTATGTGAAATTTAATATTTATGCCAACATGTTCTATTATCCTGTTCAAGTTTTTCATATTTCAAAATATGAAAATGACTATAAAGTAACCACTTATTGTGGTAGATGTGTAAATTATTTTGGATATTCTAAAGCCTCCAAAAATTATATTATTGCAATTATGCCAAATAATATTATAGGATATATCAGTAATGATGAGTTGTTTGAATATAATGCGGAACAAAAAAATTCATTAGTAGAAATTAAATTAAATACTCTTCCAGCAACAGAAACTGAAAATATTTTAAAAAAAATACTTGAATAATTAGTCATGTTAAACAAGAGTAAATTTTTAATTATTACTTAAGGCTGAAAAGTCGGGAAAACTTTTCTTGTGACAATTAACTATATGATTTTCAATAA
>JAOZTW010000012.1 GCA_029938985.1 Bacteroidales bacterium
AAATAAAAATAACATCGCTTAAATTGGTTAATTATTTATTTTAATATGCCTAAAACAAATAATTTAGCTGTTTCCGAACTTTTTATTTTCCAATTCCTATTGTATAAAAAAGATATGAAAATTCGGCATGTTTAAAAAATGTAAAGTTTAAGGCTTTTTTGGAGTTCTATAATTGAAATTTACCTTTGTAAATGAGCATTTTAATATTTCAAAAGTAACCCAAAAATTTGCACTTGTAAAACATGCCGAAAATTCTTAAACATGTTTTTCTGCATGATAAGATGACCGAACTAAAGGACTGCTTTCTACATGTTTAAATCCTATATTGATTGCAAATTTTTTATATTTAGCAAAAATATCTGGATGTATATATTCTTTTACTTCAATATTTTGTTTTGTAGGTTGTAAATATTGACCAATCGTTAGTATTGAACAGTTTATATTTTTCAAATCGTTTATTGTTTCAATTACTTGATTGTATGTTTCTCCAAGTCCTAACATAATTCCAGATTTTGTAGCTATTCCAGATTTTGAAATATATTTTAACACCTTTAAACTTCTGTCGTATTTTGCTCGAGTTCTAATATTGGGGCTTAAGTCTCTTACTGTTTCTAAATTATGTGATATTACTTCAGGTTTTGCATCAATAACTTTTTGAATATAATTTTCAATTCCATCAAAATCTGGTATAAGAGTCTCAATAGTTGTATTCGCATTTAATTTTTTAATCTCTAACACCGTTTTTGCCCAATGTTCCGAACCTTTATCTTCTAAATCGTCTCTATCTACCGATGTTAAAACACAGTGCTTTAGGTTTAATTTTTGAACAGATAATGCTATTTTTTTAGGTTCGTTAGGGTCTAATGGTAATGGTTTTCCTGTGGCTACTGCACAAAACTTACACGAACGAGTACATATTGAACCCAAAATCATGAGTGTAGCTGTGCCTGCGTCCCAACATTCGCCCATATTTGGACATTTTCCACTCGTACAAATAGTATGTAAACCATTGGATTTAATGATTTTATTTACTTTGGTAAAATTACTTGACTTAGGAAGTCTTATTTTTAACCAATCTGGTTTTCTGTGAGTATTCATGTATTAAAAATTAAAATATTTTGCAAAGATATAAAAAAAAATTAATTTTGCACGTTTTTTATAATTTTCACTAATAACAAAACATAAGAGATGAACAAAAACACAAAATTAATTTTATTTGTAGCAATCCCAATCGCACTTCTTTTAATTGTAGTAAGTTTATTTTCAATATTTAATAAGAAAAAAGTTGACGAAATTGTTGAAATAGAGTTTTTGAATGTAAATACTGCATGGGCTGATTCCATGATTTTACAAATGAGTTTGGAAGAAAAAATTGGACAATTAGTTTTGTTATCAAAAGAAGAAGGTTTTGCGACCAACGATAGTATTCAATTATTGATAAATCAATACAATATTGGAGGTGCTGTTTTTGCAGAAAAAAACTTGGAAAAACATATAGAAATGATTAATAATATTCAAACACAGAACAAAATACCTTTGTTTGTGGGCGTAGATACAGATAATCATAGTCTAAATTTTTTGAGTGATATTATTCAATTTCCAAGTCAAAAATCTGTGCTTTCTATTAAAGACGATAGCCTGCAAGTAGGTTATGCAAAATTGATTGCAGAACAGAATAGTAAACTTGGTGTTAATCTAAATTTTATTAATTTAACAAATTATATTGCAGACACCACTGAATTAGACACTGCAATAATTAATTTTTATGGTAAAAAAATAAGTTTGTATGCCAACTATTTACAGAAAAAAGATATTTTTCCCTGTGTGGAAATAATTGATTTACACAAAGATACGACAAAAAATGTAGAAAAAAATCAGATTTATAAACATTTATTTAAAAAAGGTCTTCCTTCAATAGTTTTTAAAGAAAATGAACGAGATATTATTTTTGATGGGTTGGTATTTAAAGAATATCAAAAAGAAGAAGATATTTCCTTGTTTTTTGAAAATAACTATGATGTTTTAATTTTAAATAATAATTATAATGAATTAATATCTAATCTTGTAGATGCTGTTAAAAGTAAGAAAAAATACACAAAAATATTGAACACAAAAGTAAAAAAGATTTTACTTGCCAAAACATGGTTAAAACTGAATGATTATAAAAAAATTGATATGGATTCTGTTTTATCTTTTTCTAATTCGCTTGATAAAATGTTGCTATCTCGTGAGTTATTTCAAAAATCTATTACTATTCTTAACAACAAAAATGATTTTTTACCTATAAAAAATTTAACCAACGATTTTCAAGCAATTTTGTTAGGAGAAAAAGAATATAAAACATTTCAAACTTCTTTAAATTATTATAAAGATATTTTTGCTATTCATCTAAACCCAGAAGTAGATAATGTTGATTTAAGACTTAAGATTTATGGAGAAAAAACAGGAATTATTAGCATAAACGATTATCCGTTAAATGATAAGCTTCTTTCAATTCTTACTGAAATAAATAAAAAACAAAAGCTGATTATTGTCAATTTTAAAAATATTGCTAATCTTGAAAAACTAAAAGATTTTCCGTATTTGGTTCATATTTGGGACACTACACAGATTGAACAAGATTTTTCGGCACAATTACTTTTTGGAGGGATTGAAGCAGTTGGTAAGTTACCTATAAGTATTGGAGATTATTTTAAATTTAATACTGGTTTTACAACTAAAAAAACTCGTTTAAAATATACTATTCCCGAAGAAGTTGGAATTGATTCTGAAAAACTATCAAAAATTGATTCTATTATCAATTACGGAATTAGTAGAGGAGCAACACCAGGTTGTCAGGTATTTGTAGCCAAAAATGGTTGCGTAATTGTAAATAAAGGTTATGGTTTTCATACTTATTCTAAATCAAATAGAGTAAAATCAACAGATATTTACGATGTTGCTTCGGTAACAAAAATTGCGGCAACAACAATGTCGGCAATGAAAATGCTGGAACAGGGAAAATTGAGCTTAGATAAAGAAATAGGAGAATATTTTGATGACACACACATAGAATACACAAGAATTAAACCAGACACAATACTCAATATTGACACTCTTAACTTAAACGATGTTAAAGATATAAAAAAAATATTGAGACATCAAGATACTCTGCATATAAATGATAGTATTATAGTTGCATACGACACATTAATTATTACTGCAACGCCTCGTTTAAATATTTTTAAAGTTACAGCAAGAGATTTATTACGTCATGAATCTGGTGTTATTCCAGCTATGCCAATTCTAAAATATTTGTTATGGAGACAAGAATACTATAAATATGTAGAACATTTTAATTCACAAAAAAATAAATTTAATCAAGATTCTATCAAAAAAGATTCTACAATAATTGACTCGGTTAAGCACGAAGTTGTTGTGCAAGACAGTCTTAGTAGAGACTCTGTAAAAACAAATACTAATATAATATTACAAACATTATTAACAAAATCCCAATTTAGAGACCGAATTTATTCAAACAGTTATAAAAAAGATAGTAGTGAAGTTGAAATTGCACAAGCTATGTTTTTGAACAAAAGATATAATGATACTTTGTGGTTAGACACCAGACAATTAAGAGTTTACTCTCGGAAAATTTATCAATACAGTGATGTAAATATGATTTTGTTACAACAAGTAATAGATTCTATTAATGACACCAACATGGACGAATATACTCGAAAAACATTTTATAAACCTCTTGGTTTACAAACAACTACTTACAAACCTTTAGACCATTTTAATAAATCTAAAATTGTGCCAACAGAAGTTGATAATTTTTGGAGACAACAACTAATTCATGGTCATGTACACGACCCCTCTGCTGCTCTTATTGGAGGTATTTCTGGAAATGCTGGTGTTTTTTCAAGTGCACACGATATGGGAGTATTGTTTCAAATGCTCTTGAATGGTGGCGTTTATGGAGGTAGTAAATTTTTAGGAAATTCAACTATAGATTTATTTTCTCGCACTCAATCTGATAGTTATCGTGGACTTGGTTTTGATAAATGGTCTAAGCGACAAATAATTGCAAAAGATGCTTCTCCTAACAGTTATGGGCATACAGGCTTTACGGGCTGTTGTGTCTGGATAGACCCTGATAATGAAATAGTTTATGTTTTTCTCTCAAATAGAGTTCACCCGTCTGCCAAAAACTGGAAACTAAATTCGTATAAAATAAGAAATAATGTTCACCAAGCGGTTTATGATGCTATGTTTTAGTCCACAAAACACTTTTAGGCACATTAAAATTGACGCATATAAATAAAGTAGCAAGTAATTTATTGACTAATAGATTGATGTTAATTATTTTTCTTTTTCACTAATATTAAAATATTATTTTTTATAATAGTATTAATTTTTTTCAAAAAAGTTATTAATAAATTTTATTTTAAAAAAAATTAATTACTTTATCCTAATTCATTATCTTATAATATGTTTGATAAAAAGAGAATTTTGGACTTGAAAATCAGTTATTTATTTTTAAAAAAACATGTATTTTAATTTGCAATTATGAATAATTGGCGTTACATTTGCATTATACGGCGTATTCTGGGGTTACTTATTATTTCATTTTCACTAATATGCCTTAAACTAATTTCTTATTAATAACAATTTTAAAAAAATAATTATGAAAAACTTAAAAATCTCAGTAAAATTATTTATTCTTGTATTAGTATTCGTTGTAGGATTAATTGGAGTTGGAGTTTTTTCTATTGTAAGTTTCAAAAAAATAGATAATGGAGTAAGAGTAATGTACAACGATAGAGTGGTGCCGTTGAGGCAATTAAAAAGCATATCAGATGCTTATGCTGTAAATATTGTAGATGTAACACACAAAATGAATAGTGGAAAATTAAATTGGCTTCAAGGAATATCAGAATTAGAAGATACTGAAACAACTATTGATAGAGAATGGGCAGCATATCTTGGAACAGACTTAACTGAAAAAGAAAAAAATCTTGTGGAAGATGCCAAAGAAAAGAAAGAAATATCAGACCAAGCGTATAATAAAATTTTAAATATAGTAAGACAAAAACGAGACTCTACTTCAATAGCAGAATTAAATAGTTTTGTTGCAAATGAATTGTATTCTGCTATTGAACCGCTAACAAAAAGAATAGATAAATTAATTAATTTACAACTTGATGTTGCAAAAGACGTAAAAGATGCAGCAAAAGCTACATTCAGAAGTGTTATCGTCAACACTATAATTTTTATTTTTCTTGCTTTAGTTGTTGGAGTGATTTTATCTATATATATTGTTATTAATATCAATAATTCTCTCAAAATAGCAAATAAAACAATTTACAGTTTATCGCAAGGTGATTTTACGGTTGAAATAAAAGATTTTTCTAATGATGAAATTGGACAACTTTTGAAAAACTTAAAACAAATGTTAGAAAAACTAACACTAACTATAAGTACTGTAAGAAGTTCATCGAATCAAATTACAGCAGGAGCTAACGAAATGACATCTAATTCTCAAGAAATATCTCATGGAGCAAATGAGCAAGCAAGCTCTATTGAAGAAATTTCGTCGGCAATTGAAGAAATGACTGCAACTATAAATCAAAATACAGAACAAGCTATTGTTGCACAAAAAACATCAGAATTAGCTGCCGAGAATATTAAAGTTAGTAGCGAAGTTGTTATTGAAGCAGTTGATGCTATGAAAAATATTGCCGAAAAAATATCCGTTATTAGCGAAATCGCCGATAAAACAGATTTACTTGCAATAAATGCTGCTGTTGAAGCTGCCAGAGCAGGCGAACAAGGTCGTGGATTTGCTGTTGTGGCAATTGAAATACGAAAACTTGCTGAAAACACTCAAAATGCGGCCAAAGAAATTGAAAATTTAACAGGAAGTAGTGTTAAAGTGGCAGACGAAGCTGGCAATAGGTTAAAAACAATTGTTCCTGAAATATTAAATACAGCAAAATTAATTAAGGAAATTTCTACTGCAAGTATTGAACAAAATTCAAGTGCCAATGAAATTGCAAACTCTATTCAACAATTTAATAATGTAACTCAGCAATCTGCAGCTTCTACCGAAGAACTTGCTTCAAGCATAGAAGAACTTACAAGTCAGTCGGAACAATTATTAGAAATAGTATCTTTTTTTAGAGTACAAGAATCTCACAATTATAATCAAAATACATATAGTCAGGATAATAACAAAAGAAGTAATACTCAATTTAATAAAAATTACTCGAAAAACAATCAATTTAAAAGTAATGATAGCTTAGATAATGAATTTGAAAAGTTTTAGATACTAAAAAGTCTTGCATTTATAAATACAAAGGGTACTGACAAAAACTCCAAAACATTGTTGAACAAAATTTTGAAGGCACTGATTTTGAGTTTTATGAGTACCATATATTAACAATAATAAAAAAATCATGAAAGTTAAAAATTTATTCATTCTAATTTATTCTGTTATAATAGTTTTAGTTACTACTTTAGGAATATTATCTTTTCTAATGTTAGATGTTCAAAATAAACTTGAAGAAAGTTTTGTAATACGTTATAAATCATTTGTAATTGCAGATGAACTTAGGCAAAGTTCAGATGATTTAACCCGATTGTGTAGAACTTATGTATCAACAGAAGACGCAAAATGGGAAAAGAAGTATTGGGAAATCCTTGATATTAGAAATGGTGAAAAAATTCGTCCTGATGGTAATAAAATAGCTTTGCAAGACAGTATGAAATTGTTGGGATTTACTGATGCAGAATTTAGAAAACTAAAAGACGCACAAAACAATTCTAATGATTTAGTTTGGACGGAAACTATAGCATTTAATGCAGTAAAAGGACTGTTTGATGATGGAACTGGAAATTTCACAATTAAAGACACTGCCAACTTTGAACTTGCCAGAAGAATTATGTTTGATGAAAAATATCATTCGGATAAAGCTTCAATAATGACCCCAATAAACGATTTCTTTTTATTATTAGATACATGAACAAACAATACTGTGAATAAATTTGAACAAAAAACTCATTGGTTGATAGGAATTATTGTAGGAGTAATAGGTCTAATTATAATAGTAATAATTATTTCATTTGTATTGATAAATAATAAAATAATAAGACAATTAGGTTCTGAACCAGCAGAAATGTATCAGATAACAAAAAATATTGCCAATGGAAACTTAAATATAGAATTTGAAAAAGAAAGGAAAAATACTGGAATTTATGCTTCAATAAAAAATATGACTTTGAAATTAAAAGAAATTGTTTCTGCGGTTAGGTCTGCCTCCTTACAGATATCAGCAGGAGCTAACGAAATGACATCTAATTCTCAAGAAATATCGCAGGGAGCAAATGAGCAAGCAAGCTCTATTGAAGAAATTTCGTCGGCAATTGAAGAAATGACTGCAACTATAAATCAAAATACAGAACAAGCTATTGTTGCACAAAAAACATCAGAATTAGCTGCCGAGAATATTAAAGTTAGTAGCGAAGTTGTTATTGAAGCAGTTGATGCTATGAAAAATATTGCCGAAAAAATATCCGTTATTAGCGAAATCGCCGATAAAACAGATTTACTTGCAATAAATGCTGCTGTTGAAGCTGCCAGAGCAGGCGAACAAGGTCGTGGATTTGCTGTTGTGGCAATTGAAATACGAAAACTTGCTGAAAACACTCAAAATGCGGCCAAAGAAATTGAAAATTTAACAGGAAGTAGTGTTAAAGTGGCAGACGAAGCTGGCAATAGGTTAAAAACAATTGTTCCTGAAATATTAAATACAGCAAAATTAATTAAGGAAATTTCTACTGCAAGTATTGAACAAAATTCAAGTGCCAATGAAATTGCAAACTCTATTCAACAATTTAATAATGTAACTCAGCAATCTGCAGCTTCTACCGAAGAACTTGCTTCAAGCATAGAAGAACTTACAAGTCAGTCGGAACAATTATTAGAAATAGTATCTTTTTTTAGAGTACAAGAATCTCACAATTATAATCAAAATACATATAGTCAGGATAATAACAAAAGAAGTAATACTCAATTTAATAAAAATTACTCGAAAAACAATCAATTTAAAAGTAATGATAGATTAGATAATGAATTTGAAAAGTTTTAGATACTAAAAAATCTGCAAAACTTTTTAGCAATATTTAAAACATACAATTTGCAGTAGGGTACTCCTAAAAACTCAAAAATCAAGGCTTTCAAAATTCTTAAAATTTGAGTTTACTCCTGTAAATTAATATTTTAATAATTTTGTATAATGCAGAGTTTTGATTTTTTTTTGGGAGATACCAGTAGAGACAAGGCACGCCTTGTCTTTACAACATATTTTGCCCTTTTTAAAAAAATTTAAGAAGTCATTAAATAGCTCGCTATTTGCAGATTTGTTAAAATAATAGAAGAACAAAAAAAGGTGTATTCTGGAGTTATTTATTATTTCATTTTCACTTACTTTCAGATACCTAAGTACCCATACAAAAGTTTTTACACATTTGTATTTCTTTAATCTATTGGTTTATACTCACATAATTGTATCATTGTATCATTGTATTATTGTATCATTCCTTAATAAAAAATTAATATTTCTTCTTTAGAAAGCTCTTTTTTAAGAAACACAATTCCCATCTTAAAAATATTAATTACTTGAGTTGTTTTGTTGTGTTTTTTTATTTCCTGCCAAGCTTCTTGCATTTGTTTTGTCCACATTATATCATCAAAAACGATAACAGTATTATTATGACAATATTTTAATACTGTTTCAAAATATTTTAATGTGGGTTTTTTGCGATGATTGCCATCAATAAAAACAAAATCAAGTTTTTTAATCTTGTCTAAGATTTTTTCAAGATTTTCATCAAATTGCCCTACAACAATTTTAATATCTTTATTAATTTCAGAAAAATTGTTTTTAGCAATTTTTGCAGTTTCAGGACAGCCCTCCAAAGTAAATATTTTTGTATTCTTGTTTTGTGCCGACAAATATAGAGTTCCGATTCCCAAAGATGTACCTATCTCGAGAATTGAATCGGGTTTAAAATATTGAATTAGACAGGTTAATAATTTGCCGTATTTATGAGGCGTGGCCGAATATTTAGCAATATTTTTTATTTTTCTTTTGTTACTTAACATCTTTTTTGAACCAGCTCCAAAATCGGTTACAGATATTTCTGTTTCATTTTTCAATAATTTTTTTCTTAAATTTTCAATTTTTTGATAATTATTATTTTTTTTTTTATCTTTGAACATTCTTATTGATAATTTATATGCAAAAGGGGAGTGAATACCATAGCCTCTACGTTTTGCTATAAGTAAATATTTTAAATATCTAAAAATCATATTTTTATAAATTTATTAATGGTAAATAAAAAACTTTTTTACTGCTCAAATGAATTGATATAAATAATATTTACTATAATGTTTTTATCAATAAATATTTATCTTATTTACTGAAAAACAGAAATTTATATACAAAACAACTAAAAACTTAATAATGTCCAAAGATATAAAAAAAACACAAAAAATCAGAAATAATTATTTCAGAAAATTTCGTCAGCACATAAAAATTGGTATTTTTGCTATAATTGTTATATCAATTTTAGGAAATTTTTATCTATTTTCATCAAATATGGTACTGCATCATAAATTAAAAAAAACAAAAAAAGAGTATTCAAATGATATGGAGCGAACCACCAAAGAGTATCAAAAAGTAATAGATGAAAAGGATAATTTGCTCTCCGAAATTCAGGATCTTAACTTTAAATTTACTGAACTAAATAATAGTAAAATTGAACTTGAACTACTTATAGAACAACTTAATGACGAAAATGTAACACTTTATTCTATACGAGAAGAACTTGTTAAGGGAATTAATAATACAAATTATCAAATTAAAATGATGCAAAAATCGGTGGGTACAATAATTGATGAAAAACAAACTGAATTAGATAAAAAGGAAAAAAACATACGAAATTAATGATTTATAAATGTAAAAGATTCAATAATTAAGGAATGATACAATTATTCAAAGGTTCAGTGATACAATTATAAACCAGCAGATTAAAGAAATGCAATTGTGTGATTTTTTTTTTGTTTGGGTACTTAGTTGCTGAAAAGTCTGGAAAAGTTTTCATTAATATTACTGAAAAGTCAGGAAAACTTTTCTAATAACACTTAACTATATGTTTTTCATAGAAATAAACAATCTACTGTATTAAGATTTAAGTACATAAAATAATGTTTCTTGTGTGTAATAATCTTTATTGTTATAAAAATCTTCAAATTTGCACTTGTCATGCTATTTAGACGTTTCCAAGTCCCCTATTTTTTGCCTTATGGCAAAAAATAAGGGACGTTGGAAAGTCTTTTCCTATAACAATACATAAACCACAGCATTTTGGGTAAAGCCCGTTGATGTTTTTCATGTAACCACGAGCTAAAGCACGTGGCAGATAAAAATGTAAACTGTATAATTTATCTTTTTATTGTAATACTACCACTTTTACTTGTTCCGTCTTCTAATTTCAAAATATACCAGTATGTATCAGATGCTAAAGGTTTATTTTTACTTGTACCGTCCCAACCATCTGGATACTCTATGCTTGTATAATTTGTGAGTATATTGCTTGCTTTATCAAAAACTACAACTCCAATTTCTCCATAATACTCAACATTTCCAAACTCCCAAGTGTCATTTGTTCCATCACCATTTGGAGTAAAAGCATTAGGAATAATTAATGGGGCATCATTCACTATCACATTAACAGAATCAGAAGTAGAACAAAGATTTGTAACAGTTACAACATACATAGCAGCATCTGATACAGTAATAGTTTGAGTTGTTTCTTCTGTTGGTCGCCAATAATAAATTGCGTCTTCAAATTCTCCTGCGTCAAGTATAATTTCTTCTCCTTCAATAATAGTTATTTCTTCTCCTAATTCAACATTTATCATTGGTGCTACACTTATTTTAATAGTATCTTTAGCTTCGCAAGCCGTACCACTAACTTCAACCCAATATTCTCCTTCGGTATCAATGCTAATTGATTGACTTGTTTGATTTGTACTCCATAGGTATGATACATCTGAATATCCTTCTTGCGTAGCATCTAAGTTTAAGGTTTGACCTTCACAAATAGTTGTATCGTTACCAAAATTTACTGCAAGTTTTTCGGTATTCAAACTTACATTACCAGAATAAGTACATTCATAATAATCTGAAAGTGTAAGAGAATATGTGGAATTACCTTCTTGATTAGCAGCTACTAAAATTGTACTATCATTTACATTTTCAACAATATTATCGCCAGTCCAAATTGGTGTTTCAAATTCCATTTCTCCAAACAAAACATCTGAATTAAATGCTATACCCCAATCAAAAACAACACCATTTTCACCTGCAAATTCATCTGTAATATAAAGTTTCCATTCTCCATCTATTGGGCAACCTGCAAAAATAGAGTAATCGTCTTCTATCAAGTATCTACCAGAGGGAATATATGCAACTTCTCCATACTCAAAGCCAGTTGGGTCGGTATAATTAAAATGTGGATAAGATGCTTCTTCTACAATTGTAGTAATACTTTCACTTGCATGAGACAACCAGTAATAAGTTCTTCCATCTCCTATTTGAGGTTCATCATCGTCTTGTAAAACAGGTTTACCCATTATTATTGGTTCAACAGGTGCAATGTTTGACATGTCCATCAAAGTAACAGTTTCGCCCGATGGACACTCCACATACATATCGTTTAAGTGTGCAATATGTGAATGCTCCAAAGTAACATATATATATGAAATATTAGTTGCGTCAATTATTGTAGCATAGCCTGCTCCTTCTATTGTTATAGCAGAAGAATATGTTTGACCATCACCATCAGGAATAAAATCTACATTAGTATAGCTAACATATTTTGGGTATGTCATATCATAAATATCTAATAATAAGTCAACATCACTTGTTTGTCCTGCAACTATTTCTAATTCATCGCCATAACAAGCATTTTTATCAACTTCAGATTCAACGAATGGAGTTTTTGATAAGTTTAAATAAAATTGTTTAATTTTTTCACAATTATTAACATCTATTATAAGTAGATTTATATCATATATTCCGTAGTTTTCAAATGTATGTGTTATTTCTTCACCAGTAAGATAAGTACCATCTCCTAATAACCAATGAAATGTTGATGATTCATCGGTTTGTTCATAACAATTATTATTGTTGTAAAAATCCGTAATAGCAGTTAGTGTAACACTTTTATCGGAACTACAGATTATATATTCGTTTTCAACATTTTCGGAATTAATTGAGGTATTAGCATTAAATGCTTGACAACCTGAGACATCAACAAATACAGTATCTTGTGCTATGCAATTTTCTCCGTAACCAACCTCAACCCAATAATTGCCAGTTTGATTGGCTATACATGAATAAGAACCATCACATTCAGAATTAAACCAACTAATGTGATTGTAATCGTCTTCTGCAATTGTAAGAGTTACCGACTCGTCAAAGCATAACACAACATCTTCTCCTAAATCTATATCCATAGGTGCGTTAAAAGTAATTGTTTCAGTATAAATACTACTACAGGTTGTTGCGTCAGTCAATACTAATTTTATAATATTTTCACCTACATTATTAATTGAAAATTGTTCAGTTGAGTTTTCTTCATCGGTAGTTAAGTTTGTCCATAAAAATGTTGGACTTACTGCATTATGTTCTGCGGTTATTGTAATTTCATCGCAACCAGCAGGATAATTAAATAATTCAATAGTTGGTCCATTTATAATAATTTCTTTTTCAAAAGTAGCGGTTAAACCTCCTTGGTATTCAACTGTTAAAGTAACAAAATGATTACCTCCCGACCAAAAAGTATAAGCAGGCGATAATTCATTTGAATTATCATTTGGGTCATTGTTTGTATCATCAAAATTCCACTCCGCAGAAACTACAGTGGCCGAACTTGCAATTTCAAAACTCGCTTCAGTGCCTGCACAATCTCCTACAAAATTAAAATCTAACTCTGGTTCTGGTAAAATTAAATTTGAAGGAAACGAAGGTAACGAAAGTCTAACAAGATCCATTTCTGGTTGATAAAACATTCCGTTGAATTCAAAATTAGCATCTTCTCCTAATTCATCTGGTTGATTTATTACAGATAAATAACTATTGTAGGGACCATTACCCGATTGATCATATCGGCCGACATATATTTTTTTGTCAGGTCCTAATTGCAAAGCACCAAATGCTACATAATTATCAAAAGTTCCTATATTTAATGGAGTATTTGCAGTTTCAATTTCTATTTGATAAATTCGTCCTCCATCAGTATTTTGAGAAACATATAAAAATTCTTCGTTTGGAGAAAACTCTAAACCATAAGCACTTGTAACACCATTAGCTCCCTCATATATTTTCATAAAAGTAATTTCTCCTGTGCTATTGTCAAAATTATAGATTTCTACACTACCATCATCAAAAGATGTTGATGCTAAATATTGACCGCTTGGCGAAAATTTAAGAAAATATGAATCTCCGTCCCAATTTGAACCACAATTACTTGAAACAGAAGTTGCAAATCCAGTTTCTGTTGTTAAGTGTGCTTCAAAAATTTTATTATTTATTTGATGTGTTACGAGCCAATAATTATCTTGTGTAGCATTTATTGTTGCTGCTATTGCCCCCTTAGAGTTTCCGCTAATTGATTCATTTTCATTTCCATTAATCATACTAATAGTTCCACCATTGCTTTTAATTTCTGTAAAATTTATTTGATTACTTTTTGCTTTTGCACCATCTTGCGATGTTACAATAAAAAACTCCTCTTCGTTACCAGCTGTAAGTTGTGGAATAATAAGAGCTGGTTGTGTTTGTGCATTTCCCATCATTTGAGGAACACCAGTTTGAATTGTATTGTCTGCACCCCAAGTATAAACACCATCAGTATAAAACAATACACTGCCGTCAGCAGGATTACTCCAAATTGCTGGATTGGTTAAAAGGTCTTCATAATGAACACTAAATAAAGGATTAACACTTCCGTTTGGATTAAAATTTAAACCTATTCCGTTACCAAACATCCAAATATTAGATTCGTTTTTATCAATAATTAAATTTGAAGCAAAAGAAGGTAAGCTGTAATTTACATAATTTTGATTAAGGTCAAAATAAATTTCTGAAAAATTAAAACCACAGGCAGAATATGGTTCGTTTGGATTTGCAATAACACTTAGGTTGTCATTATATGGTGGTGGAGTTACTAAATTTTGATGAGCAATATAAATTTTACCATCTGGTGCTAATTGTAAAGCTCCAAAATCAACAATTGAAGGTGCTAAACCCACCTCATTTATTTCTTCATTTATTATATCAATTTGATAAATTTTGTTACTTGTTTCTTCTTTTTGACCAAAATATAAGTATTCGCTATTGGGAGAAAATTCAGCACCATAGCATGCCAAATCATAATTAGAATTAAACGAAATTTCTCCTGTAGTATTATTAAAATCGTAAATACACACTTGTCCAGTATAAAAAGATGTTGATACTAAATAATTACCATCTGGCGAAAATTTAAAAAATCCATCTAATTGAGTTCTTGTTATGTAATCTCCATAGGTTGGATCAACAGTATAAGAAGTAGTAGTTGGTGCATCAATACCATTAAATAAGCTAACTTTGAAATTTTTACTGCTAAGTTCATGTGAAACAACCCAATAGCCATCATTATCAGCATTAATAGTAGTAGCTATTTTACCACAAGAATTTAAAGTTAATTCGGTGTTCAAATCACTAACGAAACTTAACTCATTTGTTGATATATTACGTTCTAATTCTGTATATTGTACAAGGTCACCAGCACCATCTACATTTGGGGCGGTTATTACATAAAATCTGTTTGCAACCGATACATTGGGTATAATTAATACAGGTTGTGTTTGTGATGTTCCTGCTAAACCAAATATCCAATCGCTTTTATTACCAACTCCTTGTCCGTCTGAGAATAATAACATTTCACCAGTGCTTGGGTCGCAGTATAATGCAGGATTACTGGTTGAAAAAGGATTTTCTTCGTTGTAATACATTGGTCCGGGAATTTCAGTTGAAAATTTTAATCCTATACGTGATCCAAAATACCAAGTATGAGACTGCATTTGTGCCACAGTTGTGAGTATAGAACAAAATATTAATAATAAGGTAATAATTGTAACTTTTTTCATTTTTAAAATATTAGATATGAATATTATTGTTAATGTTTTTGCAAGTTTACAAAAAGTTTTATAATTTATCAAGTAATTATATAAAAAAATATTTTATATATATATATTTAAAACGAAAAAATATTTGAATTAGTATTATACTACTGTATCAAGACATAAGTACTTAAAGTATTGTTATACGAAAAAGACTTTCCAACGTCCCTTATTTTTTGCCTTATGGCAAAAATAGGGGACTTGGAAACGTCTGAATAGCATGACAAGTACTAATTTGAAGATTTTTACAACAAAAGGTTATTACAATTAATTTAGGTACTTACGTCTTAATGCACTACAAAGTCTGAAAACTTATCAACAATATAAAAAAACATATAATTTGTTGTACATTTTGCCGTAGAGACAAGGCATGCCTTATATCTACAACTTAATTCTACGATTTTTATTATTTTCAATAAATTATTTAAAAAAAGTTTTGATTTTTCTTTTTAAAAATTAATATTTTGTTTATTTGCAAATTAATAAAATATTAATTTTGATTTAAAAATACACAAAATGCAAACTATATACGACGAACTAAAATCACGAATACTTGTTCTGGACGGTGCTATGGGAACTATGATTCAGCAATATAACTTAACAGAAGAAGATTATAGAGCAGAACAATTTAAAGACCACAATTTCTCGCAAAAAGGGAATAATGATTTACTTTCTATTACACAGTCAGAAATAATTCAGGAAATACATGAAAAATATCTTGATGTAGGTGCAGATATTATTGAAACAAACACTTTTAATGCAAATTCAATTTCTATGCAAGATTATGGTTTGCAAGAATTTGTATATCAAATGAATTATAATGCCGCCAAAACAGCACGTATGGCGACAGATAAATATACTGCCAAAAATGCTGATAAAAAAAGATATGTAGCAGGTTCAATAGGACCTACTAATAAAACCGCTTCTATGTCGCCCAAAGTGAACGACCCTGGATACAGAGAAGTTGATTTTGATATACTTACGCAAGCCTATGCCGAACAAGCAAAAGCACTTATTGAAGGGGGAGTTGATATTTTATTAGTAGAAACTGTTTTTGATACCTTAAATGCAAAAGCGGCTTTGTTTGGTATTGAAAAAGTTCTTAAAGAAAAAAATATTAGAATACCATTAATGCTCTCTGGCACAATTACTGATGCCGCTGGTCGCACACTTTCGGGGCAGACAGTTGAAGCTTTTTTAACCTCATTCAAACATATTGATTTACTTAGCATTGGATTTAATTGCTCGCTTGGTGCAAAAGAAATGAAACCTCATATTGAACTGCTTGCCAAAAAATCTCATTTTCATATCAGTGCCTATCCCAATGCAGGAATGCCAAACGAGCTTGGAGAATATGTGCAAACTCCAAAAATTATGGCTTCTGAATTAACGCAATTTATTGATAATAAAATTGTAAACATAATTGGTGGTTGTTGTGGAACTTCACCTGAACATATTAGAGAATTTGTTAAAATAGCGGAAAAAGCAAATATTAGAATTCAAAATAAAAACAAACATACCACAGATTTATCTGGTTTAGAACCAATTGAAATATCAGAAAAATTGAATTTTGTAAACATTGGAGAACGAACTAATGTAGCTGGTTCGGCTAAATTCAAAAAATTAATTTTGAATGAAAATTACGATGCCGCAATTAGTGTTGCACGTCATCAGGTAGAAAATGGTGCTCAAATTATTGATATTTGCATGGATACTGCTATGATAGATAGTAGTTTATCAATGAAAAAATTTCTAAATCTAATTGCTGCCGAACCAGATATTGCAAGAGTTCCTGTTATGATTGATAGCTCAAATTGGGAAACCATTGAAACAGGACTTAAAATAACACAAGGTAAAAGCATTGTAAATTCAATTAGCTTAAAAGAAGGGGAAACTGATTTTATTGAAAAAGCCAAAAAAATACTTTTGTATGGTGCAGCTGCAATAGTTATACTTTTTGATGAGATAGGGCAGGCTGATAGTTTTAACAGAAAAATAGAAATTGCTGAACGTTCGTATAATATTTTGATTAAAAAAGTTGGCTTTCCGCCAGAAGATATTATTTTTGACCCAAACGTACTGCCAATTGGTACAGGAATTAAAGAACATGATAATTATGCAGTAAATTTTATTGAAGCTACAAAATGGATAAAACAAAATTTGCCTTATGCAAAAATTAGTGGTGGAATTAGCAATTTATCGTTTTCTTTTAGAGGACAAAATACTGTGAGAGAGGCAATACATTCGGTTTTTTTGTACCATGCAATAAAAGCTGGTTTGGATATGGGAATTGTAAATCCAGCTATGTTAACTATTTACGAAGATATACCAACAGATTTACTTGAGCTTGTAGAAAATTTGGTATTGAACAAAATAAATGATAATAAAAAAGGTGTATCAAATACAGAATTAATTTTAGATTATATTATAAATAATAAAACAGATAAAAAACAGAATAAAAATATAATTGAAACTTGGCGAACAAAAAATGTAGAAGAACGCTTACAATATGCACTTATAAAAGGAGTTGATACATATCTTGAGCAAGATTTAGAAGAATGTAGATTGAAATTTGAAAAAGCACTTGATATTATTGAAACTCCTTTGATGGCAGGAATGAACAAGGTGGGAGAATTGTTTGGAGATGGAAAAATGTTTTTGCCACAAGTAATTAAAAGTGCAAGAGTTATGAAAAAATCGGTTGCTTTTCTTAACCCTTTTATTATTGCAGAAAGTAACAATAGTGGTAGAACTGCAAAAGGAAAAATTTTGCTTGCCACAGTAAAAGGCGATGTTCACGATATTGGAAAAAATATTGTATCTGTTATTTTGAGTTGTAATAATTACGAAATTATTGATTTAGGTGTGATGGTAAAACCCGAAACAATTTTGCAAACAGCAATTGACGAAAATGTTGATATAATTGGACTTAGTGGCTTAATAACTCCTTCGCTCAACGAAATGATTACTTTTACTAAAATGCTTGAGGAAAGCAATTTTGCAAAACCATTATTAATAGGTGGAGCAACAACTTCGGAATTGCATACTTCTGTTAAAATTGCTCCAACTTACAAAAATTCAGTATTTTATGTAAAAGATGCTTCTGTGGCTCCTAATATAATTAATTCTATATTAAACTCAAAAACAGGAGATTACTATAAAATGCAAAATTCTATTAAGCAAAAAGAAATAAAAGAACAATACGAAAAAAGAAATATAAGAAAAATTTTGACTTTGCAACAAGCTCAAGCTAATGGTTTTAAGATAGATTGGAAAAATGAAAAAATTACAAAACCGAGTTTTTTGGGTGTTAAGGTTTTCAATAATTATTCATTATCTGATATAGTAAAATATTTTGATTGGAAGTTCTTTTTTCGCAATTGGGGTATGCTTGGAGATATTCCTGAAATATTTAACAATAATAAATATGGAACTCAGGCAAAAGAACTTTTTGATGATGCTAAACAATTATTGGATAGGATTATAGAAGATAATATTATAAAATCGAATGCTGTTATTGGTGTTTATAAAGCTAATTCGGACTTAGATAATATAAATATTTTTGATGAAAACAATAAATTATTACACATACTAAAAACACCACGACAATTAACAATTAAAAAAGCAGATGGAGTAAACTATGCTTTAAGCGATTTTATTGCTCCAACTACTTCAAAAATAAATGATTATATTGGAGTTTTTGCAGCAACAACAGGTCTTGGTTTGCAACACTACGAGGATATTTTTAAAAAACAACATGACGATTATAGCATTATTATTTTAAAAACATTAACAAATTGTTTGGCAGAAGCATTTTCTGAATTATTGCACCAAAAAGAGTTAAAAAACATGGGTTTTAATTCGCTTGGTATTCGTCCAGCTGTTGGTTATCCTTCGTTAGCAGACCATTCTGAAAAGAAAAATTTATTTAAGCTATTGAATGTTGAAAAAAACACTGGAATAAGTTTAACCAAAAACTATTCTATGTTTCCAGCAGCTTCGGTTTGTGGATATTATTTTACAAATCAACAATCAAGATATTTTGGAATAAAAAAATAATTATAAAAAAATACGATTGAATTTCAATCGTATTTTTTATTTATTTTTTCTTAAAAATTTTATTATTACCAATACCTATTTTATTAAAAAAATAAGAAAATGAAACTCCAATTACACCTATTCCATATTTTGCACTTCTGCTAAAATTTATAGATGATGCGTCTTCAAAATATTTTGTAGGACAGGTTATTTCTGCAATTTCATATCCTGCATAAAATATTTGTGCAAGCATTTGATTATCAAATATAAAATCATCTGAATTTATATTATAGTTAACATTATTCAACACCTCTTTAGAAAAAGCTCTGTATCCGGAATGGTATTCCGACAATTTTTGTCGCATCAAAATATTTTGAGTAAAAGTTAAAATTCTATTAGCTACATATTTATACCACGGCATTCCTCCTTTCATTGCTCCACGTCCAAGTATTCGTGAACCTATTACTACAGGATACACATTGTTTGCTATCAGGTAACACATAGAATGTAAAAGTAAAGGTGTATATTGATAATCAGGGTGTAGCATAATAGTAATATCTGCATCAAGACTAAGGGCTTTGTTATAACACGATTTTTGATTTCCCCCATATCCTTTATTTTTTTGGTGTGAGATTATGTGTTTTATACCAATTTCTTTACCTATTTTTACTGTTTCATCGCTACTCAAATCATCTACAAGTATTACATCATCTACAATATCAAAAGGAATTTCGTTATAAGTTTTTTTTAATGTTTTAGCAGCATTATAAGCTGGTAGTACTACTACTATTTTTTTATTTTCAATCATTTTAAATATTTTTCTATTTGGTTAGCCAACTAAGATTGGATATTTTTTATTAAAAATTGTAACTTGCAGTATAAGTAAGCATAATTTTTACAAAGTATTTTTTTTGAAATATTTACAGTTTTATACCAAAAACCAAAACATCATCTGTTTGTTCGTTTTTGCCTTTCCATTTCCAAAACACATTAGATAATAGTTCTTTTTGTTTATTCATTTTATTGTCAGCTATTTCCAACAATAATTTTTTAAAACGTTTTGTTTTAAATTTTGAAAACTTTTTTCCACCAAACTGGTCAGGAAAACCGTCGGAGAACATATAAATAATGTCATTATTTTGGTAATTAATAAAAACATCTGAAAAATCTTTTTCTATTAAATAAATTCCAATAGGTTGTTTATCTGCCTTATATTGAGTTAGTTCTTTATTTCTAATTAAATAAATTGAATTATTTGCTCCAGCAAAATTAACTTGTTTTTTGCTTTTATCAATCACACAAACCGACATATCCATGCCGTCTTGTGTGTCGTTAAATTTTCCTGTTTGTTTTAGTGCGTATTTTATTTTGTTACGCAATTTATTCAAAATATCGGCGGAACTAATTTTTTCTTTATTAACAATTATTTCGTTTAAAAAAGAAATTCCAAGTGCACTCATAAACGCACCTGGCACACCATGTCCCGTGCAATCGGCAGCAATAATTATTTGTGTGTTTTGTTTTTGATACGACCAATAATAGTCGCCACTAACAATATCACGAGGCGAGTAAAAAACAAAATAATCTTTTAAAATACTGTTTAACTGTTCTTTGGTAGGTAAAAGTGCCGTTTGAATACGACTGGCATAATTTATACTTGACAAAATTTCGTGTTTTTGCCTCTCTAATTTTTTGTTTTTTTCATTAATACTTTCATTTTGTATTTTAATTTCTTCGTTTTGAGAAGATATAATTACATTTCTTTCTTTCAATTCTTTATTGTGTTGTTTTTTCTTTTTGAACAAAATAAAAAGTATTATTGTTATAGTTAGTAAAGCAAAAAATGAAATAAATGAAATTAGCAGGTTAACTTTTGATTGTTTTATTATTTCTTTTTGTTTCAATATTTTTATTTGCGTATGCGAAATTTCTTCTTTTAGATAAAAAATTTCGTGTTCAATTTCTAACAACAATTTATGAAGATAATCAATTAAAATAGAGGATTGTTCTGTTATTGGTTTAGAAATTTCTTTTTCAAGTGTGTTTCTTATTTCTTTTATTATTATTTGTTTAACCTCAACTACTGTGTTCAAATATTTTAAAGTGTCGTTCAATATTTTTTCTTTATTATTTTCAAATTCTAAAAATTTGGATTCCGATTTTTTCAACTCAATTTTATCTAACTCACTAAAAATAATAATATTGGTATCAATTTTCTCTAACTGATTATCGCCAGAGTTTTTATACATTTCTGTTTTCAAATATGTTTTTAAACTATCCGATTTCAACATAACAGTATTGAGAGATAAAGGTTTATCAATATATTTGTTTTTTACAATATCAACAGTATCTTGTGTTGTGTTTTCAATATTATCTTCAGTATCATCATCATTATTAGTTGGTTGTATATTACGTTCTTCTAAAGTAAAATTCTCGTGTACTCCTTTTATATCCAAATCAATATTCAAATCTATTGATTTTATAGTTTCACCTTCTTTTAATTGAGAGTAGGTTTTAAAACTAACAGTTGTCTTTTCATTATATTTTATAGTTTTTTCTGGTTTGCCTCCCATAGCTTCACCTTTAAACACTCCTTTTGGTTTTGTCATAAAATTTCTTTCACTTGTGGTAACATTTGGTTCTATAGTAACTATCGCTTTTGTTGCAAAATAATTTTTAGGAAAAGTTACAGTTGTCGTTAACTTTAAAAAACCATTTTCAATAGTATGGTTATTCTTAAACGTAATTTTATGTTTGTTATTTAACATACTTTCATTTGTACCTTGTGCAAAAACCGAAAAAACAGGAATTATTGTTAAAATAAAAAACAAAACAATAGTTTGTAAATTTATATTTTTCATGATAAAAATATTTTATATTTGTATAATTGTTTATATATAATTGCTTAATTTTCACTCAATTTCAAGTATTTTTTTTATTTCACTAATACTAATGTTGAGTTTTTGTGATATTTTGTTATAACTAATTCCGTTTAATCTCATTTTTAAAACTTTAATATTTCGTTTTTCTTGTTGCTTTTCTTCTTCAATTTTTTTTCTAATTATCTTTTCTCTATCTAATTCTTTTGTTGTGTTATCTAATTCTTTTGTAGTGCTATCTAATTCTTTTGTAGTGTTATCTAATTCTTTTGTAGTGCTATCTAATTCTTTTGTAGTGCTATCTAATTCTTT
>JAOZTW010000290.1 GCA_029938985.1 Bacteroidales bacterium
TTTGTTATAAAAATACATGAAAAAAAGCTATAAACTTTTAAAAGTTTATAGCTTTTTTTCATGTATTTCAAAATATTCACCGTCATTACGCATAATTCTTCCCGAATTGTTTCTTTTTTCTTCTGGATTAAAAATATAATCTTTGTAATTACAATATAATTGCATTTTCTTTTTAAACTTACTTATCTTTTGCCAGCCTTGTTCTCGTTTTGATAACGAATTTTTAAAACTTTCAAATAATTCATTTTTTGATATTTCTGAATGGAATTTAGTTCCAATAAAATAATCATCAGCCCATGAAATAAAAGACTCTCCAATTTCATATCTTGCATTCCTTTTTTGTATATCCTCCATTGGTGGGTCTATTTTTCCATACTTCATATAAACCTGAATGCAACTTGATGCAAAGTTGTAAAATTTGTTCCATTCGTCCTCGTTGTTATTTAAAAAGAAATCCTTTCCAAACTCTTCACGTGGCGAAACTGTTTTTTCATAACTATTATTTTCAGTTTTTATGTGATAATAATCTGAAAAACTAACCAAAAACTGTCTCCTTATACTCGAGTCTCCATCGTTTTTCATTACAAAATTAGTAGCAATTGCTATTTTTGGCGAAATCTCAAATGGAATATCATAATTACTCTTACCTTTTGGATTTACATTGAAATCACCAGTAACTCTTGAAAAAAAGTTTTTAAATTTTAAGTTTTTTTTAGTATCATCAACATTCACAATCTCTGTGTATTCGGTAGTCCCCTCAAAAATATGATCTTTGTCGAAGTCTTTTTTTCCGTCTATTGTTTTGACATTGCTAATATATTTCAAAGATTTAAAAAATAGTGATTTTCCAGAACCACCATAACTTTTTCCAATTTCACTATCTTTTGCATCCATACCTATTACAGCCCACGCTTTTGATTCCTGTTTGAATTTGTATGCAAGATAGCCAAATGCACTTAATTTGTTTAACAAATGTAAATTTTGTTCTTTTTTATTATCCTCTGAAATAACATCTTTTTTCCAATAAATTTTACTTGTGTTTTCTACAAATTTCATAAAACTAAAATCATTATCATTTATCTTAATTTCGTATTTATCAAGCTGTTTACATGATTTATTTTTTTTGTACTCCTCACTATAATTGACTTCAAAAATTGGTTTTTTCAATAACTTTGGATTTTTACACCTATCTTTTATATCATAATTCCAAATATATTTGTCAATATCCTTAATATTAAGTTGTTCAATTTTATTTTTGGTTATCTTCCATGCTTTTTTATTAAAAAATAAATATTGATAATCTTCATTAAAATTCTTGAAATCAAATTCATTCGCTCTAATTGTCATATTCATAAGCGAAGATTCATTTGTGATTGTTGTTCTGTATATCTTTTCTTGTAATTCTATATCTTTGTATCTCACATAATTATTGACAAAATCTTTTACTTTACTTCGTATTTTTGAAGGTTCAATCTTTTCTACTATTTTATTTTTTATTCTCAAATAAATATATCCAAATTCATTATTCTTATTTATATATCTGTGAAATCCATTGGTATTAAGAAATTTACAAAAAATCACAGAATTAAACGAATAAGTTTCTTTTTTCTTTTTCCAGAACATCAATGGCGTCGAAACATTTTTTAATATCTGAAAAAAATCAGAATCAAAATGTTTAAGAAAGTCAGTTACATCTTTACATGACTTACCTCTGAAATCACGTTTGGAGCGAAGTCGCTCATCGAGCCAAATAGTTTTAATATCAATATATTCCAAAGCCATTTTATTGCCCATTTTAATACCAGTTTTGTCAATATCTGGAATGTTGTAAATATCTTTACTTAGGAATTTTAACTGCTTATATTGTTCTTTAGTTAGGGTTGCTGATTCTGAGTTCAAACACACTGCATTATATCCGAGTTGTGCAATATTTATTACATCTTTTTCACCACTACAAATAATTACATCAGTCAAATCCTTTGCAAATTCCTTTTCAATCATTTCTTGAATTTCTTCCTCCGAATGGTCTAATTCTTCAATATCTAATCGTATTTGTTCCTCAATATCATTTCTTTTGTTATTGTGTTTTTCTTTTATCATTTGCATTCCAAAAATAAAATCTTTTGGTTTTTTGCCAAAATGCAAATATTTATATTTTTTATCTGCAAAAGGTTGGTAGAGTTTTTGCCATGTCCCAAAATCGTAACAAAATATTGGATACTCCTCCGTACTGCTAAATTTATGACTGTGTTTATCAGATTTTTTTCCTGACGAAATACAACTTACTACAGATTTTAAATTGTATTTTTCACAAGTTTCACGTTTTAAGTCTTTACCAAGAAATTTTAATTCCTTGTTTGTGATAGCTTCTTTAAATTCAAAACTAACTGTCTGTTTATTAACAGATTCGTATATAGGTTTTGGACGAACTAATAAATCGTTTCCATTGACCGCTCCACTACAAAATTTTTCGTTTATCAAAATTAGAGCATGGTGGTAATCCATGTTGTTTTCCTCCATTACAATTTCAATTGCATTTCGGGTCTCGCCTCCAAAATCGACAACATAGTATATATTGTTATTTTTGTATAGTCTTGCAGATGGTTTTTTTTCTTTTCTCCATGCTACAAAATTTTTGTTTGTTGAAGCGTTGGGATAGTAATGTTTGATAACATCAAATCCACCGTTTGTCTGTTCCAGAATTTCTTTTTTTGGTATATAGCTTGTCATTTTATAAAAAAAAGTTATAATTTGTTCTATTTAATTTAAACTGTATCTAAATATCTGTTAATTTCTTTTCGTAAAATTTTACGGTTTGGTTCAATTTTTATTAATTTATTCTCTATTAAAGCGTTAAGTTTTTCATAACCTATTCCAATTTCTTTTCTTGCTTGATTTTTTGACAATAATACTCTATTGGCATCTTCTTCATTTAGTTCTTTTACAGCTTCCTTTATTAGTTTTTTAAACTCCTTTTTAGTTACTGTAAATGTTATTGTTTCCATTTGTGAAATTTTAATTGTTAAATACTTTTTTTGGTGGTTTGTTTGGTTAGTTAAAGATAGTATTTTATTTTTTTCGCAAAAATGTTATTAGTTGTTTAAATTGTTTATGTTGTTGATTAGTAAGATAAATATGTTTTTATAGTTTGCAGTTCCCGTCCACCATCAAACTTGATGACTTGCAGAACTGCAAAAAATAATTATACTTTTTTATTGTTGATGTCTTGAAATGCCTCCAAAAGTTTTTTGTTTTGAATATCTTGAATATTCAACATATTTTTTTGATTGACTTCATTGAGTTTGTCTCTGTGTTCATTTTTTAGTTCATTTGTTTTGTCTTTAAATTCAACTTTCAAATCTTTTATTTTTTCGGAGAACTTACTTTCTGATTTTTCCAAAATTTCAATTCTTTGAGTTTGGATTTTTGCTAACGATTGCAGTTCTTTGATTTCTATGTTTTGTTCTTGTGCTTTTTGTTTGTAGTTATCGTGTTCAGATGTTAATTTTTCAATGTATTTCTTTTTTTCAACAAGCTCACCATTTAGTTTTTCTATTTGAAGTAGTTTTTTATCAATAGCTTCTTTGAGTTCTGTATTTTTAGCATCTATTTTTTTGTTTTCAATCTGCAACAACCTAAGAGCCTCATTTGCATTATTAATTTCCTTTTCTAAATCGTCCGTTTTGAAACCTAAATCACCAACGTTAATTTCTAATTCGTTTTTTTGTTCTTTTAGTTCTTTTATAAAATCGTCTTTTTGTGAACTTTGTTCAGTGAGTGTACTTAGTTCATTTTTTATTGAACTAAGTTTACTGATTAACTCTTCTTCTTGTTTTTTAACATTGCTCAAAAAATTTATTATTTGTGGCAATACTTCCTCTCCTGAATAAGCTACATGTACCTGTATATCTGGTGATATTAAATTATTTGTCCTTTCATAGTGACAAACATCAATTAATGTACTGCCGTAGCTCGTTGTGATTGTACGGATAGTCTCTTTTTTTATCAATCCCGAAAGATTTGCTTTTTTTGGTGCTACATGTTTGGGATATTTTTCTGTCAAGTATTTGATAAACGGACTTTGAGGCATATAAGCATCAAGTAGCTTTACTATTCTTTTATCATTGTTTTTTTGTGTGGTTTCCATTGTTTTTAGATTTAATTAAAAATATTAAAATTTATTTTTACTTGTTTTTTCTGTTTTGGAATTTGTTTTGGTTTTGGTTTTGGTTTCCTTACTTTATTTACATAAATTATTTGTTCCTCCGAAAACAGATTATTTTGTTTAACAGGTAGAAATCCTGTCATGCCTTTTCTTTTTATTTTGTTTTGAAAATATTGAAAATCAACTTTTTTAAAGGTATTATTTTGTAAAAAAAACTTTCTTATAGTTGCAATTTTCATTTTCTTTAAATCACCCACTTTTTTCTTTCTTGTTCTTAAAATTCTCACTGTTTTTTTTGTTAAGTCTATAATAACCAAAAAACTATGCTTTCTTTTATGTTTAAAATATATAAAATTCATTTGTAGTTTGTTTTTTGTTAGATTCTATTTCTTTGTAGTTTTTTGTAAATAAGACTAATTTTTTGAAGTATAAATTATCAAAAGCATAACAAGCCTGTTGCTTTGCTTTTATTGTTTTGTATCCTGAGCGAGATTTAGTACTGTTGTGCTTTTTGCAATATCGCACACTTTTTTCTTTCGTATAAAAAACACAATCACTGCACGAAAAAAGTTCCAGCATTTTTTCTCTTATTGTTTTTTCAAAAAGTAGTTCCATTGTTTAAGGCTAAAAATGTCGAGTCTATTATTTCATTTATTCTTGGTTCTGATATATTTTTATTCAGCACACTGTCTTTAATTATGTCTCTTCTGTACTCAAAAATTTTGCAATTATTATTATTTTCATAAATATTTATAAAAGCATCAATCTCGTCTTCGCTATAGAAAAGGCTAACTGTTGTCTGTTCTTGTTCTTGTGGCATCTTGTTCACTTTATAACGTGCATAAAAAAAGATACCAATAAGTGTTGAAACAAAAAGAAACAACAATATAACAGTCCTTTTAATTTTTTTTATTAATCTCTGGTGTTCCTTTTTTTCTTCTTTTATTTTGGAGGAAGTATGTCCTGCTTTTTGTTTATTAATCCAAACTGGAATTTCATTTTCTAAAAGGATTAAATCTGCAATATTTTGCGATTTTGCTTTTTGAACACATTTATTGTAGAATAATCTAACATCATTTTCATTCTTTTGCTCTGTATTATTTTTTAATATTTTGTCCAAAGCAACCTCAATACTATTTAATATTTTTTTATAGTTACCACTAAATTCGTAAGATTTTTTTTCTATGGGAACTTTGTACAAATAATGTTCTTTTTTATATATTATTTTTCTTATCGAACCGTTTTTATTTATTTCAATTTTTAATTTATCAGCAGAATTATCGCTTTGTTTAACAAAATTGTCGCTATTTTCAGCAGAATTGTCGCTATTTTCAGCAGAATTGTCGCTATTTTTAGCAGAATTGTAGCTGTTTTTAGCAAAATTGTAGCTGTTTTTAGCAAAATTGTAGCTGTTTTCAGCAGAATTGTAGCTGTTTTCAAGAAAAGTGCTATATTTCTTTGATAAAACTTTGGAATGAGTAGCAAATGTTTTTGGTATATTTTTTATCTGTTTAGAAAGATGCTCAGATATATAATCTCCTGCCTCGCTTTTTTCAAAAGCAGAGTAAGATATAATTGTAAGATTTGCGTCCATCTCGGTAGATGGTAGGGGATAGGTGGTTTTTGAAAAAATAGATGATAAATTTTTATCAGTAGTATAAACAAAATCCATCGTTTGAATTACAAAATAGATGTCTTTACCTGTCTTATTTTTTAATAAAGCCATCATATATATAATCGTAAACTTAAGTTGTTCTATCATTTTTTTAATGTATTAGAAATTAAATTAATAAAATTAATTATATCTGTAAAATTAAGATATATTACAAGTATAAGTAGTATAAGAATGAGCCAAAACATAACTTTCGCTATAACACTCTTAAAAATCTGTTTGTAAGTCCATACTCCTATATTAAGTATAAAAAGCTCCCAAATAACTTTTATACAAAAGAATTTCCAAAATATAATTACTACAATAATATAGCAATTTGCAAGCAACAAATCCACTGCAAGCATTACTACAAATAGCAGATACCAAACAACTATGGCTATTGTTATTACCCATACAACATTTCCTTTTATTTGTGTTTTATTATGCCACTTATAGAGCAAGAACCATTCTAAGTGGATTTTGCCAAAATCTATTTCAAATGGCGTTCTGTCTTCCACCTCTTCGTAGGGTGTGAAATTTAAAAAATTGTTTTCCATGCTTCTTTAATTATTGGAGTAGCTCCGATTAAATCACTGATTGATTTTATAGGATTGTAAATATCCATATAAATTTTTAGACTGATAAAATTCCATACCGACACAAATGTGTCGAATAAAAAAATTGTAATAACAATTTTTTCAGCTATGGTAAGATTTTCCTTTTCCTTTTCTTTTTCCTTTGCCATATTAATTTTCTTTTTTTAATTCTATTAACTCCAAATAACGCAAATAGATACGCTCCCCAAAAAACACACATATCAATAGCTTTGTTGTCATAAATTTAATTCAG
>JAOZTW010000291.1 GCA_029938985.1 Bacteroidales bacterium
TCCAAGTGGCTATCGCCACGTTGGAAAGTGTTTACGCTACGTTTGAACTTGTTTGCAATACGTTCGAGTTATTTCTTAACATTTACTCTAACACCCTCGGAGTGAGAAGTAAATTCGGGAGCATACATACATTGAATTGTTGTTATTCCGTTAGAGAAATCGCCTGTGTGAGTTACTCTTAACGAGTATTCAAATACAAAAGTTCCTTTTGGTAAATGACTTATAAAAAAGTTGGTAGAAGCATCTTTTGTACTTTCATAATATCCCAGTCCGTCTTGGTATTTATATTTAGAAATTACATTTATTGGCTCAAAACCAGAAGCTCGCATATCTTTCATGTGTACATAATCCATTGCTCTGTCCACTCTAAGTTCAATTCTTACAATTACTTTATCTCCCACTTTTAAATCCGATTCATTAATAGGAGTAATAACTTCTCCTTTGTCAGTAATGACTTCTTTATACAGTTGTTTTTCAAGTTTTAAAGGAGTTTCGTGAGTAGTGATTTTGTCTAAATCTTCAAAATATTGCCAGTAAACAGCACCCCAAGCTACACCTTCGGTCTTTTTGGTTACAGTAACATTTCCCATTTCAGGAACAACCTCGTTGCCAAGCCAAGCCACTTTATAATAACCAGTTCCTGCCTCTACTTTTACATTGTCCATTGTTTTAGGGTCAATTTTATTGCCAGCAATTGTTACCTCGCAAAGTTCGTCGTTGGCAAGCATATCCATTCCTTTTAATAGTAAAACATAAACTGCTTCTACAGTTGCTTTTGTGGTTTTCCAATCATTGGTTTGTTTATTTTTTAATAACCAAACTTTCATACTTTCAACCGATTTTTGGTCATCAGCCACTTCATCAAAAGCCTCAATTAAAAGAGCCTGTGTTTCAATAGGTGCTTGATACCAATAATATCCAGCTACATTCTCTTTCCAATACATACCCAGTTCCTCATCTTCGGTAGAGTGTTCTCTTAATGAGTTAATTATCATCAAAGGAGTTTTTTCGTCTTTATATCTGTGCAGAGCAATACTAATCATTCCTTGTTCGTATTTAGAAGTCTGCAACCAATATTTTTGCATCTGACCTTTATAATAATCAAAGGCTTCCTGTGTTTTTTTATCCATTTTAATATCAGGAAAATAACTTCTACCATAGCTATAATGAATAGCTATTTGCGAAAGATGATTTTCTTCCAATTCTTTTTCGGTATAATATTTTTTCAACCATTTATAATCTTTAACAAGCTTACGGTCTAAAAATCCAATGGCATTGGTTATCATTTGCGAAATTTCATAATCTTCTTCAAGATTAATAACTCCCAAACGCTCTAAATGCCCCATACCTGTAACAATATGTTGAGTTATATGTCTGCTTTCTGGCATTAGTGCAAACCAACTCCAACCACCATTAATTGTTTGTCGGCGTTTTAATTTTCTTAAAGCACGTTTTTGTTCGTTAGCCATTCTATTCAAATCAAACAATAAACCTATTCTTCGTTTTCTTTCACTTTCGTCCTGACTGTTTAATACCCAAGGAGTTTCTTCAAGAAGTACAGATTTTAGTTCTTGATTTTTTTCTAAATTAGAAAGCAAAGCTTCCGATTTTGGAGTGTTTCGCCAAGCTTCAAAAACAGCTTTTATTTTGGGCGACGAATTAGCAATATGGCTCGCCAAAGTATTTGCATAATATCTACTAAAAGTATGTTCCGTACATTCGTAAGGATACTCAATCAAATATGGCAATGCCTGCACAGCATACCATGCTGGATTGGAAGTAAACTCAAGTGTAAAACGATGATGCTTAATAGATTTTGATTTTCCAGAGTTTAAAAGTTTATCAAAAGTAAAATTTTTGGTAGTAGCACCTCTAATTGGCAGAGGCATACTTTCGGTAACCAACATTCTGTTAGACATTACAGGAACAGCTTTTTGTTCTCCGTCCGAAAATTTTCCAGAAGTGGCGACAACTTTGTAGCTCACAAGTCCAAGACCATGAGGTATTTCTATTTGCCAATCTACAAGAGTATTTTTTCCTGCTTTTACTTTAAAACTTTTCTGTACAGATTCGGATTTAACTATAATATTATCAACAGTTTTCATTGTAATGGCATCAATAAATTCTAATTTTATTTCTCCATCAAAATCTTCTTTAGAAATATTGCTTATTTTTACAGGAAAAGTCATTTTATCACCCTCTCTAAAAAAGCGAGGAGCATTTGGCATAACCATTAAATCTTTTTGAGTAACAACCTCTTCGTTGATATATCCAAAATCCATTTCTTGAGTATGAGCAAATCCCATAAATTTCCATTTTGTTAACGATTCTGGTATTGTAAATGCAATAATTACATCTCCATTCTCATCAGTTTTTAGGTGTGGATAAAAGAAAGCTGTTTCGTTAAAGTTTTCACGAACCTGAACTTTGTTGGTGTTTGATGTAGATTTTCCTTCAAGATTTGTCATGCTTATTGGTGCGTATGTTGTATCTTCACTACGTGTATTACCACCAACCAAACCACCTTCCATGTTTTGTGCACTTTCTGTAAGCTTGTCAGATTTTTCTAAATTGATTGCTTTAGACTTCTTCCTTTCATTTCGTCCTGTTTTTTTGCTATCTGTTGTAATCATTCTTTTACTTCCGAACATTTGAGACTCAGCTTCGTCCTCGTCCCACATCCAGTAATCGTAAGAAAAATACGAAAAACCAAACCAATTAAGCTTATTATAATAAGTTAAATTTGGATAGAAGTTAAAATTAAAATCATATGATAAAGAAGTAGAACTTCTTTGTCCAAAAGAATTAATTTCCCAATACATGCTATTGTAATACGTATCGGTAAATGAATTATACCAACTGTTAGATGCAAACTGGTCAAGTGAGGCATCGTATAAAGTTGCCACCATTTCTGCCATAACTTTGTCTCCTTTGGCACCTTTAATTTTTATTTGCCACTCCTCCTCTTGTCCAGGAAACAATTTGTCTCTAAATGTAGAAAATTCAATATCAAGGTCTTTGTTGCTATACGGCACTGTAACCAAAGCCGAATGACTATACACTTTGTTGCTTTTCACAAAAACAAAGTTTACTCCAATATTACCTCTATACTCTTCTTTTATAGGTATTTCAATAAGTTTTTGAGATTTATTTATTTTCAACCATTTTTCTTCTATAAATTTTTCTCCTTGATAAACTTGATATAAAACCGAACAATCTTCATAACCACTACCAATCATAAATTTAGCCGTCTCTTTTGGTTCACAATAAGTATTAATTGGAGCAAACCAATTAGTGGTACTGTAGGGTAAAGATTTATCTTTTTCAGAAAAAAGAATAAAAAAACGTTTGTAACTAACCTTGTTACCATATTTATCTTGTGAAGATATTTTAGCAACATAAACTCCTGATTTCCATCTTTTAATAAATTTAGCTTTCAATACCTTTTCTTTTTCTGTATCAAAATTTGTTTTATAAACACTTTTGTCAACCTCAAATTTTTCAAAATCATTTTCATCTGTGTAAACATTTCCTGCAAATTGAGATTTCCATTCAGCTTCGCTATAAAGCTTATGTTCGGTATCTTTCCAATATCTACTTTTTAAAACTTCATTATTATCTTTAAGTTTAAAAAATTCTATTTCTCCTTTGGCATTAACTGGTTCGAAATTAAGATTTTGTGTGGTAATAGGAATTTCCCAGTCGGTAAGATATTCTTGGTTTTTACTAATTTGAACTTGAAGGTCAATATCAACCTTTAATGCAGTATAACCCACAGTTATAGATTTAGTTGTGCTTTGAGTTTCGCCGTTTATATCAGTAACATCAACCGAAATAGAATAGTTAAAAGCAGTAAACTCACTTTTTTTGATAGATAAATCAGGAATGGCTTTAAAATTAATTTTAAACTCACCATTTTCATCAGTAGTTACAGTTCCTTTTGCTACTTCTATTGTATTGTAACTCAAGTTATAATACCACCATCCAAGCCACATTGGAGTTCTTTGAATACGATATTTTACCTGTACATCAGATAGTTTTGCACCAGAGTAGTTTAAAGCATTTCCTTTTACCATAACAGAATCATCTAATATATAATCACTATCAAAAGGTAGCATTTTAACTTTAAAAGTAGGTCGCTTGTATTCTTCAACCTGAAAATATTTAGAACCAATGTTGGTATATATTTGCATCTGACCATTCATCAGCCCTGTAGGAATATCAAACGAACCGCTAAATGTTCCAAACTCATTGCTGGTAACTTCTTTTTTTGCAATAACTTGCCAATTGGCATCATAAAAAATCACTTCTGTTTCATGTTTCTTAATTATTTCTCTTAAATTACCATCTTTTTTTAATACAATTCCTTTAAAATGAACTGTTTGTCCAGGTCTATATATTGCTCTATCAGTAAAAAAGTTAACATAAGGCTCATTATATTCATAATTTTCATTATCTGATACATAAATACCATTTTCAGAAACAAATTCATCGTCCTTATTAGTAATTTCTAAAACAAGCGACAACCAATAATCGTCTTTTTTGGCTTTTATTTTAAAATAACCATTTTCATCTGTTTTGTAACTTCCATAATGTTTTTTCACATACATTTGTAAAACATAACTATATTTTATAAAATAAGCATCAACCAACAAGCCAGTTAATGGTTTCCCTGTGTTTCTATCCATAACAAACACTCGTTGCGAGCCATCATTTAATTCTTGATTAACAAAACTAATATTAGAAACCTGAACAGGCTGATATGTAACCAGGTTTTCCTTATAAGTAAATTCTTTATTGTTTGCAGCAATAATTACATAAAAACCAAATGGTAGCTCTTCCAACAATAACTCTACCGAATGAGAATTATAATCATTATCTTTTGGTAAGTCTTTTTCTATTTCATATACTTTTTCCGAATTTTTTAATATTGCATCATACAATTCACCTCCATATTTTTTTTCGGTTAATTGATTATACTTTTTTCTATCAATAGAAACGGCTTTAAAATACACCTTTTCAATATTACGATAATCAATTCGAGCAGCAAAAACCTGGTTGGCAATTATAGTTTGCTCTACTTTAAAAAATAATTTATGTGTTTCTATTTGATATTTAAGAGATAGTGCTTTACCAGCAACTTCCGTTTCTGGGTACTTGCTTATTAATTGTTCACATAACTTTAATGCTTCGTTTTTATAGTTTTTATACTTTAAAGACTCTTCGTTTGTGGGAGTATAATATGCCGCTTTTGTATTATAATAAGTGGCAAGCGAATATAATATCTCTTCGGAATGTGGTTTGCCATCGTATTTTTCTTTTAAATTTTTTAGAGCCGAAAAATACAATTCGTCTTTATTTGTATTTACCGAAAAACCATTAATATAATTCAGTCTTTTAAGGTCTGCATCAATCAGAGCAGCTGTTTGGCTTTTGTTTTCATATCTAAAATATAACAATTGTTGTAGTATTTTTATTCCGTTGTAATGCAAAGACAATGTGTCGTTTGATGTTATGTTGTGAGTTGCAAACAGTGGCGCTTCTTTATAAAAATAATCTTCTTTTAATTGAAAATAATCTGCAGGTCTGTTTAAAGACATTTCTGAATTTGAATAATAATCTATTGCACGATGAGCCAAAAAGTCATATAATGTAGGTCTTAATTTATCAGACTTTGTACCCCACATAATAATTTCTTTATAGGTGCTCATTGGAGTGTTTTGCAGATTTTTGGCATCTTGCAACGACTGCGAATAATGCTTAATCGAAGCATCAACCATATTGTCTATTGTCCAAGTTTGTATATCGTCAAGTTTTGTGTTAAGAATATTTGTACGTCCCTGTATTTGCCAGCGATTAGACTGATAATACATCCAATACATTTCGGCAAGCATAGAGTGCATAAGAGCATTGTTTGGAAATTTGGCAGTTTTAACATCTTTTTCCATTTCATAAATAAGGTCTTCAAAAGCATATTCCTCAAATGAGTTACGAAGTTTTAAACGATAGGTGTATGATTTTAAAATCTGGTCGTGATTATCTTCTTCTTTAGCGTCTTCATATATAATCTCTACAATCTCTAATGCAGATTTTGGTAAGCCAATACCCATCAGCGAATCTACCTGTTGCCACTGCTTTTTATAATCGTTGTGAGTGTTTAATGGATAATGTTTAAATGTGGTTTCCTGCTGTTTTGGAAAAAAACTATTTAGTATTAAAGTTACAATCCCAAACAATAAAATGTATTTTTTCATGCTGTTTTGTGTTTAAATTGTTTTTATTATTAGTAAAATTTTATTTTATACTGTAAAGATACAATTTAATTAATATTTCCATAAAAAAAATGGAACTTTGAAATGAAATTCGTCATGTTTCATTTATGGTTTACATTTTCTATCAGTTACCATATACTTTAGCTTGTGGCTACATTAAACACACCTACTGATTTTAGCCCAATTAACTTGAATTTAAACTGGCTACCAATAGTATATGTGGTTTTAAATCATGTGCAAACACCATATAACTTTTTTTTTAATAAATAATGTTGCAAAGCAACATCATATAACTAACTAATTTACAATATGTCAAAGAACTTAATAAAAAAAAAGGACACCACATTAATATTTATTTTAAAATAGTTTGCGTACTAATATT
>JAOZTW010000292.1 GCA_029938985.1 Bacteroidales bacterium
CTCATTAAATTGTTGTATTTTAAAATTATTTTCGTGTAATGCAATTTCTTCTTTGTAATGTTTTAGTTGTATTTTAAAATTATTTTCGTGTAATGCAATTTGTTTATCAAATTGTTTTTCTTGTTCTTCTAATTGTTCGTTTGTGTCTCTACGTTGTATAATAATAACGAGTGCCATAACCAGCACCCCTGCTAATGCCCAAGCTGCTGCACCTGATGCTACTAATGCTTCTGCATAATCTTTAAATTCTTGTGTACCAAGTGGAAAGAACTTAAACAAGACAAAGCCAATAGGAATAAAGCCTAAAACAACAAAAAGCAAAATAAGCCTAAAAGAAATAGTGTTTTCATAAAAAAGTTCTAAATATATAAGCTCTTTATATTTTTCTGTTTTTTTATCCCACTTGTACAGTTTTCCTACTTTTATACCTTTACGTATTCTTAGTAGTTCACTTTTGTGTTTAAGTATTCTTAGTAGTTCATTTTTGTCTTTGTCTTTTAATTCTTTTTCTTTGTCTTCGTTTTCTTCTAATTCGTTTATAACTTCCTTATAAGTGTTTATAAAACCACTTAAGGCTTTCCCCTTTCTTTTTTTTGCCTCATCTACTATATTGTCAATGCTAACTTTGATATCTCTCATTGTATTATTCTTTTTTTTGTTCGTGTTTCATAAAAACAAATTTTATGTCGCAAAATTAAAATTTTTTTTTAAATAAAAAACTATTTATCTAAGATTTTTTATTTTATAATAATTCTAAATAGTTTTTCAAACATTAATAACTATAAAAGTAAGTTGTAAATTATTTTAGTTTACAAAATCCTATTTACTAATACTATAGCCTGTTTAATTGTTAACTAAACTTATTATTTAATTTTTTAGTACAGCTAAAAAATTGGCTATCATTTTAAAGTTGGATAATAAATTACTGTCGGTGTGTGGCCGCCGACAGTTTATCTACAATTGTTTGTTTGATAGCTTTGTCCAACCTTAGGTGGCAGGGCTGTTGCATGCTATTTATTAATAATAAAAATTTATAATTCTATGAAAAAAATATTCAATATTCAATATAGAATTTTCAATATTCAAGTAAAAAACAAATAAAATTTACACTTGTGAAACATGCCAAATTTATTAAAATAAAAAGCAGCAAATTGGTGCTTTTTTAATATTTATATTTTTTTTTATAAATAATATTTTATCTTTGCATGTTTTTTTATAAATTTAAAACCAAAAGAACAAATTATATGTTAAAAAAAATACTTATATTAATTATATTTATTATAATTGTCTGTGCTAATTTGTTTTCACAGATTCCGCAAGGCATGCCATTGGTAAGCAATTATACCGATGAGCATTACTATGCGAGTACTCAAAATTGGTTTGCAATTCAAGATAAACAAGGTTTTATGTATTTTGCTAACTCAAGTGGCATTCTTATTTTTGATGGTTTAAACTGGACACAAGTTTCGGTAAACAATAAAACAGCACGTGCTATGGCTATTGATAAAAATGGGAAAATATGGGTTGGTGCTAAAAGAGACCTTGGCTTCCTTGATATTGACAGTCTTGGTAATATAATTTATGTTTCTATATTGGAAAAAATACCTGAAAAATATCGTAATTTCAATGATGTTTGGAAAGTATATGTTTTAGAAAATAACGAAATATTTTTCTTTACAAAAAAATATTTAATGATATTAAATAATAATGAATTTTCTTTTATTGAAACCCAAAAAATTGATAAAACTTATTTCAGACATTCCTTTCAATCAGACGACAAGGTGTTTATCCAAGAATATCCAAATAAATTATATATTTTTAAAGACAAAAAACTTAATTTAATAGATAAAGGTCCTTTTGATAGTATTCCTATAAAAGCAATTTTACCTGTTAAAAATAAAGGTTCTGTCTTTTTGACTGAACAAGATGGAGCGTTCATATATAAAAATAGTATTTTTGAAAAAATAGAAACACCAATTGATGATATCATTTATAATAAAATATATAAAGCTTTTACAATTGGAAAGAATTACTATGCTATTTCTCTCCTAAACAGGGGTTTGATTATAGTTGACCATAACTTTAATTTAATTAAAACTATTAATACAGACAATAAAATATTAAGCAATAGTATATATCATGTTTTTTTAGATAGAGATAATAATATTTGGCTTTCAACAGATCATGGAATTTCATTTTTCTCATTATTACCTTCTTACACATTATGGGGAGTGAATTTTGGGTTAAATGCAAAAACAAAAACATCAGCTTTTTACAACAAATATATATATATTGGAAACTCTTCGGGAATTTACTATTATAAACTATATAATTCCGATTTGAAAAATGAAACAATAAGGCAATTCAAACCAATAATGAACAACGATGAAGCAACAACCTATTATATGCAAGTTCATAATGGTTTTTTACTTGGAGCAAGTCAAAAAGGTTTTTTTCAAATAAAAAATAATATTAAAACTTATATAATTAAAAAAGAAAATCTTAGAAATTTTATTCTATACGATTCTACAACAATAATTATTGGAGGGAATAGGGGTATTCATCTTGTAAAATTTATAAATGGAAATTGGGTTTACAAACATAAAATAAGAGGTTTTGACGGTTCTTGTTTATATATGCAAACAGATGAGAATAAAAATATTTGGGTTTCTGATTATTATCTTGGTGTTAAAAAATTAATTTTAGATTCGAATAAACAATCTGTGTTAATTCACAAATACGATGCTTCTAATGGTCTTAAAAATCTACCTCAGATTAGTAATAATTTTATTTTTAAAATAAATAATGATATTGTTGTTGCAACAAAAAAAGGTGTTTATAGATATGACAATCAAAATGATATGTTTGTTCCATTTAATGAAATTAATATTCATATAAAGAACTTGGCTGTGCTAATGATTTTTTCGGACTCACATAACAATCTGTGGCTCAAAGTAGAAGAAATTGAAACAAAAAATAGACAAAAAGTTAAAGTTTGGAATTTAATAAAATTAGAACTTCAAAAAGATGGTAGCTACAAATTAGAAAAAAATATCTTTAAACTTTTTCAGAGTAAAATATTTTCATTTAATCAAATTAACGACTCACTTTTTTTAATAGGAAACAAAAAAGGATTTACAATTTACAACAACAATAAAGATCGAATAAATAATTTTCCTTGTCTAATCAGATCGTTTGAATATATTGTAAATAGGGATAGTGCAGTAACTTTATATGCAGGAGTAAAGCGAGATTCTGTAAATTACTTCTCATTTAGTCAAAATGAAATTACGGATATAAAATATATAAATAATTCTATACGATTTTCATTTTCCGCATTAGATTACAACAACAATAAAAGTCTTGAATTTAGTTGTTACTTAGATGGTTTTGACAATAATTGGACAAGCTGGTCAACTGAAAATATAAAAGAATATACTAATTTACGAGAGGGAGAATATCAATTTTATGTAAAAGCTCGAAATGTGTATGACAAGGAATCAACTCCAGCAAAATATACTTTTGTAGTGAAAGCTCCTTGGTATAGAACTATTTATGCTTATTTATGCTATATAATTATAGGAATATTTTTCTTCTATCTTAGTTTTAGATTGTATTCAAGAGGTTTGAGAAAACGAAAAGAATATTTAGAGAAGATAGTAAAAATAAGAACATCAGAAATTAGCCAGCAAAATGAGGAAATAATTACTCAAAATGATATGCTTTCGGACAAAAATGAGGAAATTAACAGACAAAAAAACGAAATAGAACTTCAAAGAGATATTGCATATAAACAAAAAAAAGAAATAACCGACAGTATTATTTATGCAAAAAGAATTCAAATTGCAATTTTTCCAAAGAAAGAATATTTGAAAAAAAATATGCCAGAACATTTTATTTTGTTCAAACCCAGAGATATAGTTAGTGGAGATTATTATTGGATTAACAAAATAGAAAATAAATTATTAATTGTAACTGCCGATAGTACTGGACACGGCGTTCCTGGTGCGTTTATGAGTATGTTAGGAATTTCGTTGCTAAACGAAATATTAGCACATCACAAAATAAATCAAGCTGGCGAAACTCTTGATGTTATGAGAGATAAATTGAAAGAATCGTTGCATCAAGAAGGTAAAAAAGGAGAAGCACAAGATGGTTATGATTTGTCTTTTTATATTCTTGATACCGAGACCTTAACACTAAGTTTTTCTGGAGCTTTCAATTCTATATATATAATTGATAAAGATAAAAACTTGTCGCAACTAAAAGCTGATAGGCAACCAATTGCAATTTATATACGAGAAAATAAATTTACAACACACAATATTCAATTACAAAAAGGAGACACTATCTATTCGTTCTCGGACGGTTATGTAGATCAATTTGGTGGTAATTTTAAAAATACTCAAAAATTTAGACCCAAACGTTTCAAAAATTTACTTCTTGATATTCAAGATAAAAGTTTGAAAAATCAAAAAATTATTTTAAATAATACTTTTGAAACTTGGAGAGACAAAGAGCCTCAAATAGATGATGTTGTGGTTATTGGGGTAAAAGTATAGATTACCTGTTTAGTAAGGCATATTAAAATAAATAATTGGCTATCCACCTAAAATTAGATAGTAAAATTTGTGGCAAGCGTCAAAACTTGCCACGAAAAGTTGTTGATAGTCATCATTGTACAACATTAGGTAAGTAGCCAAACTGGAAAAATGATACAATTATAATTTTCTACGAATAAATATTATGAATTCAAATACATTTCCCAATTCCAAATTATATCTTTTAAACAAATATTTTATAAATAATTGAATTTTAAGGTGTAAACCAATTTTTAATTCCTAATTGCCATTATGATATATTGGTTTCAATAGTTGGTTGAACACTTTGCTCGCTACATAAAACTACTAATAAATTGCTTACTAACTGAGCTTTTCTATCAGGATTAAAAACCGCAAGATCTTTTGCTTCTATTGTTGTTAAAGCCGACTCTACCATACCCACTGCTCCATCTACAATTTTTTTTCTGGCATCAATTATAGCACTTGCTTGTTGTCTTTTTAACATAGATACTGCTATTTCTGCCGCATAAGCAAGATGACTAATTCTTGTTTCAATTATCTCTACACCAGCCATATTTAATCTTGATTGCACCTCTTCTTTAAGTAATTCCGAAATTTCCTCTGTGTGAGTTATCAACGAAATAATAGAGTCATCTGGTGAGTCATAAGGAAATTTCATAACCAAGTTACGCAAAGCGGCTTCCGATTGCACGTGAACAAAATGCGTACAATCATTAACTTCAAACAAGGCTTTTGCGGTATCAACAATTCGCCAAACAATAATTCCTGCAACCTGTATTGGATTACCTTGATTATCATTAACTTTACTCTTTGTTGTTTCAAAATTACGTATTTTTGTACTCACAGTTCTTTTTGTGAAAAACGGTATTGTCCATCGCAAACCATGTGTTTTGATTGTTCCAACATAGTGTCCAAAAAACAATAAAACTTTTGTCTGATTGGGTTGTAAAACCACTAAACCAGGCGCTAAGAGTATGAAAATAATAAAACATACCACTCCAACTGTTCCCATAGAACGAACATAATCTAATTCGGAATTAGAAAATTTGAAGTGCGAAACTAATAAAACTACCCCCAAACCCAGTATTATTATTAATACTATCCAGCCCGATGTGGCAAATCCTTTTTTTTCTTTAATGAAATCATTCATAGTTTATAAAAATTAATTAAGGTCTAAGACCTATTTAATGTTGCTTACGCATTTACATATAATCTTATTATTAAGTATGTTACAAATATATAAACAGGTAAAAACTTTTGTATGGATACTTATTTGTATTGTTCTGGTGTTAAAGCGACTTTATTCCAAGCTTTTAAAAAATATATAAACGACTTTTCACTATATCCATTGCCCTCTTCTAAGTATAATGAATTTTGTGTATGCAGAAGCTCTCCTTTGGAGTTTAAAATTATTAGAACAGGAAATCCAAAACGTTGTGGATATTCAAAACGTTGCATCAAATCCAAATTTTTATTTTCACTGCTATAATTTACTACAATTGGTACATAATCAGTTGTTAGTAAAGAATCAACAGTTAAATTAGTATTATAAAAATCGTGCATTTTTATACACCAAGAACACCAATTACCTCCAATTTGTATAAAAACATGTTTGTCCTCAGCTTTTGCTTTTTTTATTGCCTGTTCCAAAACTTCCTCTGCATTTATTTTTGCATCATAAAGTTTTTTATCTTCTTGCGAATAAGTTGTTAAGAATAAAAAACTTAACATGGCAATAAATAATAATTTTTTAATTTTCATATTTTTTTAAATAAATATATTAATATATTTTAGCAAAGATATAATTTTTTTATATTTTTACAAATTAATTATTTAATTTTTAATATATTTTGTTATGTTCAATGCTGAAAAGTCGGGAAAACTTTTATAGTAATAATTAACTATCTGATATTCAAAGTAAAAGACATTCTTCAGTATTAAAACTTAAGTACCTAAAGTAATGTTTTTTGTGTGTAATAACCTTATTTGTTATAAAAAATTTCAAATTTGTACTTGTCATACTATTTA
>JAOZTW010000293.1 GCA_029938985.1 Bacteroidales bacterium
TAAAATTACAACTGTTTGATAATTATATTATTATGAAAGCAAAAACTTTAGTCAATTATTTGTTTTAATATGCCTAACTAATAATTCTCACAACAAAAACAAAATAATAAATAGCTCCTATACAAGTTGTTTTTTGCTCTTTTAATAATTTAATTGTCAGCAAATGGTAAACTATTTAATGATTTTTTTATTTTAAAAATGCAAATAAACAAGAGGTTGGGCTAAGTTATTTCTTTTTTCTTTTTTTATTATTAGCCACCAATTCTTTTGCCAAATTCATATAACTTATTGCACCTTTAGATTTTGCATCGTAAAGTATTACTGGTAAACCATGACTTGGCGATTCTGTAATTCTTACATTTCGTGGAATTATTGTTTTAAATACCATTTTTTGAAAATGCCTTCTTACTTCTTCCACAACTTGATTCGAAAGTTTTAAACGAGAATCATACATTGTTAAAAGAAATCCTTCGATAGCTAATTCTTTATTCAGACTGCTTTGAATCATTTTTACTGTATTAATAAGTTTGCCAAGTCCTTCTAGTGCAAAATATTCGCATTGAACTGGAATAATTATTGTATTAGCAGCGGTTAAGGAATTTAAAGTAAGTAAACCTAAAGAGGGCGAACAATCAATTAAAATATAATCATATTTATCTTCAAATTTTGAGATAATTCTTTTAAATATATGTTCTCTACTTTGTATTTCAAGCATTTCAATCTCTGCACCCACAAGGTCTATATGAGATGGAATAATATCTAAAAAGTTTAATTGAGTAGAAATAATTGCTTCATTAGGATCAATATCATCAATGATACATTCATAAATGCTGTTTTCAATACTTTGAGGGTCAAATCCGAGACCAGATGTAGAATTTGCTTGTGGATCTGCATCAATCACAAGTATTTTTTTCTCTAAAACAGCCAGACTTGCTCCAAGATTTATAGCAGTTGTTGTTTTACCTACTCCGCCTTTTTGATTTGCTATTGCTATTATTTTTGCCATAATATTACTTTAAATTATTTATTTTTGTTTTGTCTTGTGTTAATTTTATTAGTTTTTAGCAAATAACATACAGAAAATAAGTTATTTAAGCTGTAATTGAACAATTTTTGTACCGTACAAAACTAAAAAATAATATTGAATATATATCTATTTTTTAAATTTTATAAAAAAAATTAAGCATTCAATTTTTTGTTACAGTCAAATTTTCTTACTTTTGAGTTGTGTAAATACAAACAATTTTCGGTTTAAATAAACAAAAATATTTTTATTAAAACTTATAAAGCACAAAAAATGAGTAGTTAATGATTTTTTAATTTATATATTAATCGGTATAATTAATGTTTTTATTAGGGTATTTTTAACTTTTTAGGCATAAAAAATAAAATAGTAATTTAAATAAATTTATAAGAATAAGTTTAAATAATTAATTTTTGAAATTAGTATAACTGAAACAACCGCAAATATAATGAATTTTTTAAAAACAATAAATATAAATACTCGATTAAGTGTTTTATTTAACACAATTTTAATATCTATTTTTTTTCTAATAGGATTATTTTTATATCAATCGGAAAAAAATAAAATACTAAAAAACACTGAAAAATTGATGGTAAATGAAATAAAAGAGTTAAATAGTATTATAGAATCACAATCAAATAGGGAAAATAAACGTATAAATACATCGCTAAAAACATTACATTTTATTTATCAAGAATATGGTAAAATTGAAGAAAAAAATATTGAAAGAGAAATTGAAGTTGTTAATATAAATTCATTAGAATCGCAAGATATAAAAATTAAAAAATGGGAATTAAATTCCGAAGATTTATTTAGGAACGCTTCGTTGACCCAACAAGTAAATGTAATTACGGGAGCCTATATTTCTGTTCTACAAAAAATTCCTGATGGATATATTTTTATAACTTCAAATATACCAGAAAATTTGAATGGTGCAAGAGTTTTTTATCTTCCTAATACATCAAAAATTGTTTATACAATTGAAAAAGGAGAAATATTTAGTGGAAATATTCAAATTTTAAATAATGTATATAAGATATCTGCACGTCCAATTTACATTGATGGCAAAATTCAGGGGATGTTGAGTGTAGCATATAATGTTGGATTTTCGCAAGAAGTAAATAGCTTTTTTAGCAGTAAAACATATTTTGAAAACGGCTATCCTTTTGTCGCTGATATAGAAGGAAATGTAATTATTCATCCCGTATCGGAAGGTGATAAGATTTCTAATACCGCTTTTTTTAAAAAAATGAAAAAAGCTAAAACGAATGAGCAAATTATTCATTTCAAATACTTATGGCCCGAGAACAGAAAGGGAAAACAGAAATATATGCACGTAAAATATAATCATGAACTTGAATATTATATTGCTACAAGTTATGATGAGGAAAATATGCTATTAGTGATAAATAAACTTAAAATAAATATTATTTTAGCTATTTTACTGTCAAGTATTTCTATAATAGTGGTTGTTTATTTAATAATAAACACATTAATAGTAAGAATAAAAAAAGTAAATGAAAGAATAAAATCTATTTCTAATGGAGAATTGCCAAACCCAACAACCATAAAACTACACGATGAAATTGGAGAACTCAACACTAACTTAAATAAATTAATTGAAAATAGGATTAAATTAAACGAATTTACTGCAAATCTGAAAATCCAAAACCTAAAATTTGATTATGTTCAAGTAAATAAAAACGATGATGTTGAGAATAATTTGGTTGAATTAAAAAACAATTTAATTTCTAATCAAGAAATTGAAAGAAAGCGAAAAGCAGAAGATAAAATTGAACAATGGAAAACAGAGGGCTTGTCTAAATTTATTAATATTTTACGTTTCCAAAATACCGAAATTGAAATTTTAGCCTATAGTGTTATTAGTAATCTGGTTAATTATATTGGTGCTACTCAAGGAGGTTTTTTTGTTCTGGATAAAAACAAAAATGGAGATAAATACTTAGAATTAGTAGCCTGTTATGCTTACGATAAACAAAAAATAATTGAAAAAAGAATTCCTGCAGATGCAGGCTTGATAGGTCGTGTTGTTATAGAACAGAGTTTTTTACATATAACAGAAATTCCGGATAATTATATTAAGATAACTTCATCGCTTGGAGCAAGTGAACCAGAAAGTTTAATAATTATTCCTCTTATTTTCAATAATAAAGTACAGGGAGTTATGGAAATTGCTTCTTTCAACAAATTTGAAAAGCATCATATTCGTTTTGTGGAGGTTATAGCAGAAAGTATTACATCTACTATTTCGAGTATCAAAAATACAAAAAGAACAGAAGATCTTCTTAAGCAATCGCAAAATCAATCTGCTTTAATGGAAAAACAAAAAGAAGAACTACTAGAAAATGTTTCTCAGTTAGAAAGGTTAAAAGAGGATAGCGAAACCAGAGAAATTGAAATGCAAAGTATTGTGAAAGCCATAGAAACCACTGCTTTAATTGTGGAACTTGACACTAAAGGAAAAATAATATCTACAAATGACAAATTTGCAAATAGCCTGAAACAGAAAAAAGAAAATATTGTTGGTAAGTACCATAAAGACTTTACCGCTATGAATATAAATAGCCCAGAATATGCCAACTTTTGGGAGGATTTGAGAGCAGGAAAATCTAAGAAATTTGTAGAATCACTCTCGGTAGAAAACAAGCCTATTTGGTTGTCGCAAAATTTTACTCCAATACTTGGAAAAAATAAAAAGGTTTATAAAATTTTAAATATTGCAATTGATATAACTGAAAATAAATATCTTGAGCGACAATTGCGAGCCCAAGTAAAAGAAATAAGTAGAGAGGGCAGAACAATTAGAAAAGAACAAAGGAAGATAAAAAAAGAAAGAATTCAAATGAAAGAAGCGGAAGATAAATTCGTTTCTTTTAACAAAAAAATTAACATTGGATTTATTCAAATGGAACTTTCGTCTAATGGTATTATATATAAGGTGAATAAAAAAGGATTAAAAACAATAAATATTGATGCTGATAAACTTATTGGAGAAGATTTTAAAAATATTGTTACAGAAAATAATAAAGAAGAATTTCAAAATAGTTTAGATTTATTGCAAACAAAAGACTACTTAGAAAAGATTATTGAAATAAAAAGAGGAGATGATAAAATTATTAAATTAAAAATTATTCTACATCAAATGATTGACGAAAAGACAAGAATAAGAAAAATATTACTTTTTGCAACTCGATTAAATTGAAATCTGGTTGAAATTCAGTTGAAATTCGGTTGAAAAACAGTTGATTATTCCTTTTTTGGTTTTTAAAAAAAAATGTTAATTTTAGAAATATTATTATAAACACTTATTAATTAAAATTTTAATTATGAAAAAAAAACACAATCCAGCAAAAGCAATTCAAAATATTAAACAATTTGGAGAATTTGGAGGAGTAAATCCATCTATAACAGATTCTGCTACATTTACATTTCTTGGAGCACAAACTATGTTAGATACATTTGAAGGAGAAGCACAAGGATGTTTTTTGTATTCAAGGCATTGGAATCCAACCAATAAATACCTTGCAGATACTCTTGCAAAAATGGAGGGAACCGAATCGGCGTGGGTAACAGCATCAGGAATGGCCGCAATAACAAATGCTATAATGCAATTGTGCAACTCTGGCGATCATATTGTGTCGAGCATAACAACCTATGGCGGTACTTATGCTTTCTTTGTCAATTATTTAAAGAAGTTTAATATCACAGTTACTCTTGTTGATATTTCGGATTTGGAAGCCGTAGAGGCAGCTATTACACCAAATACAAAAGTTATTTATACCGAAACCATGACTAATCCGTTGTTGCAAATATCGGATATTCCAGAGCTTTCAAAAATTGCAAAATCAAACAATATAAAATTAGTAGTAGATAATACTTTTACTCCTATGATTGTTAGTCCAGCTGTGCTTGGTGCTGATATAGTGGTATATAGTATGACAAAATTTATTAATGGAAAAAACGATTGTGTAGCAGGTGCTATTTGTGCATCACACGAATTTATTAACGCACTCTCAAATGTAAACGATGGTACTTCAATGCTTCTCGGACCTGCACTTGATCCACTTAGAGCTTCAAGTATTCTTAAAAGTCTTCATACTTTGCATATTAGAATGAAACAACATAGTCATAACGCCTCGTATCTTGCCGAAAAATTTGAAAAATACCAACTAAATACTATTTATCCAGGCTTGGAAGCCAATGTGGGACACAAATTACTTTGTAACATGAAAAATCACGGCTTTGGTTATGGTGGCATGGTTGCTATTGATTTAGAGACTCCAGAGAAGGCTTCGCAATTTATGGAACTGCTACAAAATAAAGGAGTTGGATACTTGGCAGTTAGTTTAGGATATTTTATTACTATTTTTAGTAACTCAGGTAGTAGCACATCGTCGGAAGTGCCAATTGAAACTCAACACAAAATGGGACTTTCGCCAGGTCTTGTTCGTTTTTCGGTTGGTTTAGACCACGACATCAAAGCTTCTTGGACGCTAATAAAACAAACTTTAGAAGAATTAGAAATTCCTAATTCGTAATTTGTAAATATATTATTATCATGAATTTAGATTTTTCAAACTTTTCGGATATTGCTATATATAAATTTTTATTTTTTAGCTTTATATTCTTTATTTTTTTTAGAATAATTAATTTCTTGTCGCCCTTTATTATAAAAAAAAATAAACGTAAAATAGCAATAAAAATATTAATTGTTGTTGAAATAATTAGCTGGTTTGTGTTTACACTGTGGGCAATACAGTTTATGATGCACAAAAATCAGCTATTTGCAATGGGAATTTCAATTTTGTTTATTTTTAGTCTTTGTTGGGCGGTATGGTATTATTTAAGAGATATTGTGGCTGGTATTTATTTTTCGCTTAGCGGAAATTTGCCCGAAAATAAAAATATTATTTTTGATAATATTAGGGGGAAGATAACAAAAAAAAGTTTGAAAAATCTTGAAATAAAAACTAATAACAATGAGAGGATTTTTATACCTTATTCAAAACTATTAAATGGTATTTTTTCTATTTCGGAACATAAAAATGAGAATTTGAATTATAATAATACATTCTCAATAGAAATAAAAAAACAGGATTCGATAGTTGCTACTACAAACAAAATTAAAATAGCAATACTACAATTGCCTTGGGTTTCAATGAAATCAGAACCAAAAATATTTCCTATTGCAGAATATGATAATAAAATAAAATTAGACATCACAGTGTCTTCAATCGAAGATGATCATATTTTTAAGATAAAAAAATATTTAGAAAAAAAATTTTAGATTATGAAAAATACTAAATCAATTTCTATTCTTAAACATATTTTGAGAGTAGTAATTTCGTGTGTTGTTGCATTAATTGCAATTTCTTTATACGATTTTACAAGTTTTTACAGATTAATTCTTTTTTTAGGTATATATATTGTTGTGAGTATGTTTTTGGAGTTTATTTTTAATAAATTTATTGAGAAATAGAAAACTTTTGGCGTTTTTCACGAGTGTCAAGCTCAAGGCATTTTTATTTTTTAAATACCGCAGTTTACTTATTGTAAATGAGGATTT
>JAOZTW010000902.1 GCA_029938985.1 Bacteroidales bacterium
TATATTTCTATTGCTTTTATTATTTTAATTTTTAAAGCTTCAGAATAATCTTGTTCATTAATAATTGAATGAATTATTTCATATAATAAATCTTTATTAATTCTACTTGCGGCAACATGAAGGGTTATCATTTCCATTTTTTCTGCAAATTTTCCAATAACTCTTAAATATCCATTATCTAATAAAAAACGCATACTCAAAGAAATTGCAATTCTTTTGTTTCCATCTTGAAAGCTATGACTTTTATTTGCAATAAAAAACAAATGAGTTAGCTTTTCCTCAAAAGTACGATAATACCTATCAATTTGAATTTGCTCTAATGCGGCTTTTAATGAGTTTAGGTTAAGAATTCCATCTACACCTCCACCACTTATTTCTACAGTTTTTTTATGAATACTAATAACATCTTCAATTGTTTGTATGTAAACTATTTTGTTATTCACTATGTTTTAGTCTTTTAAAAATTTCTTTTGCTTGTTCTAAATGTTTTATAAACTCTTTGTCTTTGTCGCCAGTAAAACGCTCAAAATCACTTGGACTAACAGCCTGAACATACTCTTCTATTTTTTTATGCAATGCGTCTCTAAAGTGTAAATCTCTTGATGCCATTTTTATTCTTGCTGTCTCAATGTGAGGTGATTGCATGGGGTGTTTAGCAAATTTATTAAATATTACATCAACTTCTATTGGTTGTAATTTTCGGTTCTCTTCTTTACTTTTATTTTCTATTTCATAAGCCAACCCTGTTTCAAAAGAAGCTATTAAGTCTAAAATTTCTGCATACATGGTTTCTCTTGTTTTATCTGTTTTTTCTAATTGTAATATTTTTCGGTATTCTTTGGCGTTTTCTTTAAAAATAAATTCATAAATTTTATCTGTATAAAGTCCATATTTATAATTTCCCATATCAACACAGTTATTCAAGGCACTGGTAAATTGTTTACGGTATTTTGGTTCTTTTATTGCTGAAGTAAAATAATCTAAATCGTTTTGGTTAATATATTTTGTATTTCCTCCTGTGCGTTTATTTATTGTATCTATAACAATATCAAGTATTTTACTTCGTAAATGCTTGGCTTTTTTACTTTCGGAAAGTAGCATCGCAAAATTAAGAAAAGCACGAAAATTGAACAAACTCAGCTTTGTCGTTTTGGTTGTCTTATTAATAAGATGACCAAACTGTAATTTAAACTCTTTTAGTTGTTTACCTTTACTTAAAATGTATCCATTGTGTTTTAATTCATCTGAATAATTTGCTAAATATCTATTAATAGTTGAAATATCAACTTCAAAAAAATTTGCAATCATTTCTTTAGTGAATTTGTATTCTCCCTCAAAAAACATTCCTGTAAAACCGATATAAGTTTGAATTTCTTCAATTGCATATTTATTATTTAGTATGTTTTGTCGTTCTATTTTTGAACTTGTTAAGTTTTGCATTTTTTTTTATTCTAAAACTATATTTTTATTTAAAAACACAAATATAAAACAAATTTTAATTTTTGATAGCAAACCAACACATTTTATTTTAATAAATGTGTTTTTGATAGCATAAATTTTGTTATTTTTGTTTTTTTGTTGTTTTAACGACTTGTCAAAAACGAAGAAATAATGTTTTACTATTGTTTTACTATAATTTATGAAAAACTACTTTAATCTATTTAGTTACAGCAAACTATGTGCTTATTTACTGGAGTCCCCTAAGCTCCACAATCTTTAAATCCTGACCTCTAAAATAATGGGTAAAAAACTGGACATGGCTACAATATGTTGATATTTATATTGTTGTGTTCATATTTTTTGTTTATTTTAGATTTTCTAATTTTAATTATAGAATAGTAATTGTTTTTT
>JAOZTW010000903.1 GCA_029938985.1 Bacteroidales bacterium
TTGCATAATACCGATTTCTGTATTATCTTTGCCTTGTAAATAAAAAAGTACTAAGGTCACCGCCATTAAAATCGTTTTCATTTTGCCATTGTAGTTTTGTAATAGTCCAATTTATGAATAATGTGGCTTAATATAAAAAACCAAATAAATATAAAGGAATTTTTTTTTCAGAACCATATTCAATATTATCAGCCACAACATACGAATTTTCAATTCCACTTATTTGATTATCCGATTTATTCTTACCGCCAATTTCAAAAGTATATTTTTTATCCACAAAAAAATCACCTTTTTTTGTATATTGAACTGAATGTAAATTGCTTATTTGATTAAAAAAGAAAGTTTCTCGTATTGTTCCTATGTTTATTCTGTTGTAATTTAAGGCATACATTAGATTTGGGTGTTGTAAAAATATTTTTTCTGGTTTTTGTAATAAACTTTGACTGTTGGTATTAGCAAAAAGCATATTTAATATATTTGCTTTATTCAAATAATGTAAAAATTGTTTTAATGTATTGCGTGTTATTCCTGTTTTTTCACTCAATTTGCTGATATTAGGCTTAAGAGGTACTGAAATGGCTATTAAATATAATAATTTTTTCATTTTTTCAATACTTTCAACATTCAAATCTAAGTAAAAAGGAATATCTGCTTCAATTGTTTGATTTATTGTTTGATCTAAAAGATGTAGATAGTTTTTTTTATTTTCTAAAAAATAAGGATAATAGCCTGTTTTATTATAATCGTCCATTTCCGCTATTGGGCGAACTATTGAATTTATGTGTGTACATATTTCAAATCGATTGTGTAAAATATCGGATAAACTAATGACTTTAAAATTTGTATCATTAATTAGATTAGAATATTCTCGCAACGATAGTCCTTGCATGTCATACATTACAGCTCGCCTACTTAAATCTGATTTTGATTTTATTAGTGGTAAAATTGATGAACCAGTAAACACTATTTTGAGCTTATTAAAATCGTCATAGATATTTTTTAGCTCAATACTCCAATTTTTATATTTGTGGACTTCGTCTATAAAAAGGTATTTTCCGCCTTTTTTAACAAAAATATCTACTAAATCAGCGAGTGTGTTTGAAGCAAAATATATATCATCTAAACTTACATAAATTACTGTGTTGTTGATTAATAAATTTTCTTTTATATATTGCAAAATTAAAGTTGTTTTGCCCACACCTCTTGCTCCACGTATTCCAATCATTCTACTTTCCCAATTTATAGTATCAATATATCTTCGTTTAAATTTTGTTGAAATACTGTTTACTTTTCTATAAAACTTTTCTTTTATTCGTTCCATTTTGAATTTTATTATTATGATTGATTTATACAAAAATCAATAAGGTGTATTTTATGATTTATATATAAGTCATTATATTTATAATTTGGTTTTTTAAAAGTGCAAATATAATACAATATTGGTTTTTACAAAAATATAATGATTTATTTTTGATTATTTGAAAGTGCAAATATTGTGCAATATTGGTTTTTGTATAAATCATAATATTTTATTTATGATTTTTTATAAGTGCAAATACAGTACAATATTGGTTATTACAAAAACCATAATGTTTTATTTTTGATTATTTAAAATATTATAGATTTTGCAAAATTGGTTTTTGCAAAATCTATAATATTTTATTAGTTGGTTATTTTAAAAGTACAAATATTACACAAAATTGATTTCTGTAAAAACAACAGAACTGAAAAGTCGGGAAAACTTTTTATCATAACATTAAAGCATTGATTAATTGCTTTTTAATAAAATCCAAGTAACATATTAAGACTTAATTATCTAAAGTATTGTAACCGAAAAGACTTTCCA
>JAOZTW010000013.1 GCA_029938985.1 Bacteroidales bacterium
CCTTTTTAAAAATAGTTTCATTATCAAGTGGTGCTAACATTGTTTTATTTTTTTTGATAAATGTATTTTTTTTATCTTGTTTTTAATAATATTTTTGTTTCTGTAAGCCTTATCGAAAGGAATTTCACAGAAAACTATTTGCAAATTTAATTATTTTAATAACAAAAAAAAATGTTAATAATCAAATCCAAAAAATTTATTATATTCACAAGTTTAATAATATTAATATTTGTGAGTTGTAAAACAAAATCTCAGACCGAAACAACCACTTTATTTCAAGATAAGGACAGTTTATATGTAGATGAGTTTATCGTAGAATGTGAGGAGTTTACACGTGATAGTATAAAGTATTACCTTAATAATAAAATTTCTAATTCCGAACCGTTCTATGTTCATATTTTTGTTCCGTTATGCGATGATATTAATCAAGGAATTGTACCAACCAACAGTTCTCTCGGAGATGGTATGAATTTAAAAACAAATTTATATTGGGGAGCTGGATATGGAATAAAAACTCATTTCAAAAGATTAAAGGGCTGGAAGTTAATAAAAGATACTTTTGATATTGATGATAATATTCTTGAACGTGTGGTTTTTGAAAAAACTTTTTCGAATAATGCAAAAGTATATTTAATTGCAGATGCCTATAGAGGCGATAGAATGCAGGCATGTTTAAAAGACTACTTAAATTCTCTTGCTGTTATAAGACTCGGTATTCAGTTAGCTGATACAGAAACAATTAAAACTCATGGCAATGCAGATTTTCTAATTTTTAATGGACATAACGGTTTAATGGATGTGTTTGAACCCATAAAAACAACAATTGATAACAGAGAACGTGATGCTGCTGTAATTGCCTGTGTTTCACAATCATATTTTTTATCATATTTTGAATGTTCAAAATCGTATCCACTTGTTACAACCACAAGTTTATTGCCACCAGAGGCTTATGTTGCCGAAGCTGTAATTAATAGCTGGGCAGAAATGAAATCGGAAGAAGAAATAAGATTGAGTGCTGGCAATGCTATGGCAAGAGTTCGTAAAAAACCTCAAAAAGCCATGAGAAAAATGTTTGCAACAGGCTGGTAATTAATTAAATAATTTATTATTATTCAATCAAATGAAACTATCATCGAGGATTTTAATAGCTATTGCATTATAAAAAATATCCACACAAAGAGATGATTAAAACGGCGTTTTTCACGAGTGTCAAGCTCAAGGCTTTTTTGAAATATTTGAATTAAAGTTTACCTTTGTAAATGAGCATTTTAATATTTCAAAAGTAACGAAAAAATTGATACTCATGAAAAACGCCATTAAAACATATTATAAACAGATGGAAAAAGTTATTATATTAATACCAAAAATAATTATTTTTTTATTTATTCTTCAATCTTGTGCAGGAATAAATAAAGAAAATGAAGCTATGATGAAACCATTTCTATGCCAAAAAGAATATTTTTATATTGGAGAATAACCAAAAGGCGAATGGAGTTTTTATGATAAAATACACCCTTACAAATACACCGTAGAAATTGCTTCTCCTCAAAAAGATTTTTGCAAATCAGCGGGGAGAACATTAATTGAAAAATTTGAAGTAAAAAAATATCCCTTTTAAAAATAAATGAGATTAAAATAACGTATCAATGTTCAATTATTAAATATGCTATATTTAGTGAAAAATGGATTTATATCATAGAATATCCTGCCTGTGGAGTTGGTGCAGAATTTCACAAAACGGCAAAAGAATTTGTAATTAATTGGATAAAGCATAACACCCTAAATGGCAATTATGAATTAAGAATTAGGAATTGGTTTACACCTTAAATTACAATAATTTATATAATATTTTGTTAAAAAACAAAGTTTCATAATATATAGTATTTCACATTTTTTTATTGAAACAAAAAAACTGGATATGTTTCACAAATGCAATTATACGAGTTTAAGCCACATTATTCATGAATTGGACTATTACAAAACAGAACTAACTACAAACTAAGGCAATGCTCTATATTTTATTTTCCAAAATGCTCGCATTTAATCAAAGAAAATATCTCTGTGCTTACCTTACTTCTTGCTATTTATGATTTTCATAACGTTAATTCATGAATAAAGTGGGTTAAGTATTTTTTGAAATTTTATAAATAAAGTTTACTTTTGTAAATGAGCTTTTTTAAATTTCAAAAGTAACATTAAATTTGTATTTGTGAAACATGCCAAAAACTTTTTCAATAAAAATAAAAAAAAACAAAATATTTGTTGTTTTTAACAAAAAAATTATATTTTTGTCGTCATTATACTCTAAAAAACATGATAGAACTATTTGATTTTTCATTTTCGTTAATAAATATTTTCCCCACTACACTCTTAGTACTTGTTATTATATATTGGATAACAGTGCTTTTTGGTTTTCTTAGTGTTAGTTCATTTGATTTTGATGTGGATACAGACGTAGATATTGATGTTGATGTGGACATTGATGCTGATGTAGATACAGATGTAAATTCAAACTTAGAAATAGGACTTGACGCTCCTAATTTTTTCACTAAATCAATTCTTTTTCTCAATATTGGTAAAGTTCCATTTATGATTTTTCTAAGTTCACTCGCAATTCCATTGTGGTTTACTACTATTTTAACAAACTATTACCTAAAAATTGATTCGATTTTAATTGCTTTTTCACTTTTTATTCCTCTTTTAATAATAAATTTATTTTTTGCCAAAATAATAACTCAACCTATTGCAGGAATGTTTAAAAAAATAGACGAAGCAACAGGATTGCCAGAAGTATTTACTGGTAAAATAGGAAAAGCAAGAATTGAATTAGACGAAAAATCAAATGGTCAAATAGAAATAGTGAGAGACGGTGCAACAGCCATTTTAACAGCACGCTCAACAAAAGGAAAAATTGAAGCTGGAAAATCAATTTTAATAATTGACTATATTAAGGAAGAAAAATATTATTTAGTTGAACAGTTTGACGAAATTTAATTAACAGCACTCATAAAACTCAAAATCAAGGTTTTTAAAATTCTTATAAGGAATGATACAATTATTCAATGGTTCAATGATACAATTAGGTGGCTATAAACAAGTAGATTAAAGAAATACAAATGTGTAAAAACTTTTGTATGGGTACTTAGTTTGATTTTACTTCAGTAAATGAGTTTTTAATAATTTAGCAGAACACAGAGTTTGGATTTTTATGAGTACCCTAAATAAAATACTATCTAATTACCTGTGTTAAAATATTTTATATTCTAATTAAAAAATAATTCATAATTTAATAATAATCTATAAAACAATTTAAAAATGATAATTTTATTCTCAATGTTTACAAATATATTGGTGGTAGGGGTTGTACTAACAGCAGTATTTTTATTGGTACTTGCTGTGGTAATAGCAAAATGGTATAAAAAACCAATTCATGGTAGGGCACTTGTTCGCTCGGGTAAAGGAGGAACAAAAATAGCTTTTGAAAAAGGTTTTTTTGTAATACCAGTATTTCATAGACTTGAAATAATGGATATTACTCTAAAAACCATTACAATAGAAAGATTAGGAGGAGATGGTCTTATTTGTAAAGACAATGTGAGAGCAGACATAAAAGTAGCCTTTTTTATTCGTGTAAACAACACTTTTGACGATGCCAAAGATGTTGCACTATCAATAGGTTGCGAACGTGCTTCAACACGTGAGACTTTAGAAAATTTATTTGATGCCAAATTTTCGGAAGCACTAAAAACAATTGGTAAACGATTTGATTTTGTTGATTTATACAACGAAAGAGATGATTTTAGAAAACAAATTGTTGGTATAATTGGAACAAACCTAAATGGTTATTTGCTCGATGACTGTGCTATTGACTACCTAGAACAAACCCCACTTGACGCAATGAAAGAACATAATATCTTAGATGCCGAAGGTATCAAGAAAATTATTGAACTTACAGCTGCACAACAGATTAAATCAAACCTAATACAACGAGAAAAAGATAAAGTTATTACCAAACAAAATGTTGAAGCTCGTGAAATTATTCTTACTTATGAACGCCAACTTGCAGAAAAAGAAGAAATTCAAAAGCGTGAAATTGCAAATATTGAAGACGAACAAAAAGCAACAATCGTAAAAGTATCTGAAGAACAAAGAGAAATTGCAGAAAAATCAAGAATTACAGCACAAGAGGCTATTGAAATAGCACAACAAAATAAAGAACGACAAGTAATTGTAGCACAATGGAATAAAACAAAAACAAATGTAGTAGAACAAGAGAAAACAGAGGAGGAAAAGATGATTCAAGTTACAAAACGAGAAAAATCAATTTCGCTTGCACAAATAGAAAAAAATAAAGCTATTGAGGTAGAGAAAGCTAAAATTCAGGAAATTATTAGAGATAGAGTAAAGGTAGAAAACGACGTTGTAATTGCTGAACAACAAAAGAAAGATACTTATGAATTTGCTACCGCACAACGTAAAAAGAAAGTTGCCATTATTCATGCAGAAGAACTTGCAGAACAAGCACTTGTAAAACAAATTAAAAACGCAGAAGCACACCGAACTTCTACTCAAATAAATGGAGATGCACAAAAAATTGCAGCAGAATTTAACGCAAAACAAAAAATTATTGAAGCAGAAACTGCTTTTACCGCAGCGGGCAAAGAAGCTGAGGCTATAAAAACTCTTGCTGTTGCAGAAGCGGCTAAAAATTCGGCACAAGGAAAAGCCGAAGCACAAGTAATTGAAGCCAAAGCTCAAGCTAAATTAAAAGATGGTGAAACAAATGCAAAAGTTCTTGAACTAAAAGCTGTTGCGGAATCAAAAGGAATTGAAGCAAAAGCACAAGCTAAGGCAAAAGAAGTAACACTTGTTACTACTGCCGAAGCTAAAGCACATTTTGAAACTGGTGATGCCGAAGCTAAAGTAGTGGAACTAAAAGGACTTGCCGAAGCTGAGGCTCTTAATAAAAAAGGGGAGGCGGAAGCTAATATTTTGAATAAAAAAGGGGAAGCAGAGGCTAATATTTTAAATCAAAAAGGGGAAGCCGAAGCTAATGTTTTAAATCAAAAAGGAGAAGCAGAAGCTAATATAAGAAAACAGCTTGGAATATCAGAAGCAGATATAATTCTGGCAAAAGCTGAAGCAAACGAAAAACAAGGTTTGGCTGAAGCAAAAGTAATACAAGAAAAACTTACGGCAGAAGCAAAAGGTATTGAAAGTAAAGCTGCCGCAATGAAAAAACTTGATGGAGTAGGTAAAGAACACGAGGAATTTAAACTTCAACTACAAAAAGACAAAGACGTTGAAATAGCACAAATTAATATATACAAATCTATTGCAGACGCACAAGCCAAAGTAATTTCGGAGGCTGTAAAATCTGCAAATATTGATATTGTTGGTGGTGAAACAATGTTTTTTGAAAAAATTATTGGCTCTATAACACGAGGAAAAAGCATTGATACAATGTTTGAAAACTCAAATATTTTGTCTTCGGTAAAAGAAAAATTTATTCCTTCTAAAAATGAAGGCGAAATTGATGATACTAATGAAAATAATGATAAAATAGAAGACGAAAAAAAGTCTGATATTGAATTTGCAGACAAAGTTGATACTGAATTAGAAGAGGTAATAGATGAAAAATTAAATAAAGAAGAGAAAGAAGAGAAACCTACAACACGTAAAGGACTTGACTTTTCGGGGATTGAACTAAATTTAGAAGAAACGGAAGAGTATATTAAAGACTTTATTAGTAAATACACTTTTATGCTTAAAGGTTTGAAAAACATGACAATTGCTGACGCACTTGAAGCACTTATTCCAAAAATGACAAATAAAGACCTGCGAGACACTGTTTATGATTTAATTAAAAAAGCAGATGAGTCTGGAATTGCAGATTTGCTTGTTCATAGTTTAGGTATAAAATAAAACAGCAATTAAGAATTGGTTTACACCTTAAAGTTTTACATCTGTAAAACATGCCCAAAATTGAGTGATTATCTTTTTCAAAAGTTTAACAATTTTTTCAAATTATAATCACTCAATTTTGGTTTTTAATAATAAGAAAAATATGTATTTAAAAGATATTTCTGAAAATATAACTGAAGGACATAAAATAATTAATAATCATTATTTTAATAAAAAAGGAAAAAATACTGATTTAATACTATGCTTGTCTTCAAATGATGTTGAAAAAGATGAGATTATTATAAATAAAGAAACAAAATTTATTAAAAAAACTACATTTCAAAAATATTACGGAGCAAACTTATCCAAAGAATTGTTATCTTATAATGATATTTTATTTGACAAAAATAATTCAAATTTATTTTTTTATAAAAAAGAAACAGAATACAAAATTTTGGCTACAAATGATTTTATCATTATAAGACCAGAAAGTTATTTGAAAAAAATAATAGAAAATAAAAATGGAAGTAAATATTTATTAGAAGGATTAAAAGAAATATTTAGAAATGAATATTTTAATAAAATAGAATTAATTGAAAAAATATATTTTCCTAATAATTTTGATGAAATTGAAAATCTTTTATATGTTAGACCTGATAAAAGAATACTACCCGACCTAAAAAAAATAAATATCAAACAAGGTTTAATGACTTTAGATATGGTAGTTAAAAGATTAAAACATGGCGAGATAGATATAGATACTGAAAATTATTTTCAAAGAAGAGATGACTTATGGACACAAGAAACTAAAAGTAGATTTATTGAAGCGTTAATAGTAAAACAACCAGTTCCTGCATTTTATTTTGATGCTACAAACGATAACAAATGGCTTATTGTTGACGGTTTGCAGAGGTTAAGTGCTGTTAGAGAATTTGTTATTGATAACAAGCTAAAACTGAAAGGTTTGTATTATTTGCCAAACGAAGAGTATGTTGGGAAAAAATTTGAAGACCTGCCAAGACACGCTCAACGCAATATTGAAGAATATGAATTAATGGTGTATAAAATTGAACCTCCAACACCAAAAGAAGTAAAATATAAAATTTTCAGGTCAATTAATACAAGTGCTTTAATTTTAAGCAAACAAGAAATTAGACATGCTTTAAACCACAAAATTAATGAAGAAGATAATTCAAGCCCGTCTGATTATATAAAAGAGTTATCAGAAATTGATATTTTTAAACAAATATGTAAAGAAAATAAAATAACAGATTCAAGAATGGAAGACCGTGAACTTGTTTTGAGATATATTGCTTTTAGAATAACTCCTTATCAAAACTATTCACCAAAAATGTCAGATTTTCTTGATGAAACTATGACAAAAATATATCGGCAGTCGCCAGAAGATTTGAAAAAATATAAAGAAGGATTTAATAATGCTTTAGAAACAATTTATAATATATTTAAACAAACAGCTTTCAGAAAAAGTATGTTTGGTATTGAAAAAGAAAAATTTATTAATGATTATTTTGAAACTTGGACTTATGTTTTTTCTAAATTAAATAAAAAAAATAGAGATAAACTGGAGAGAAAAAAAATAATAGTCAAACGAGAAACTATAAAATTATTAGAAAATAAAGATTTTAAACAGGCAATTAATAATCCTAATACAATAAAAAATCTTAGAACAAGATTTTTTGTAGTAGAAAATTTCATATCAAAATTATTAAAATGATAAAAAATATTTCAATAACAAATTTTAAGATATTTAAACAAAATGAATTAAAAATAAATAACTTAAATATTTTAACAGGAATGAATGGAATGGGAAAATCCAGTTTAATTCAAATACTGTTAATTTTACGACAGTCACATTTTAAAGGTCTTTTTTATGACCCAGAAGAAAAATATATTTCATTAGGAGATCAAGAACGAGAAGATTTTGTTGAGATAGGAGATTATAGAGATGCTATTTATCAAGATTTTGATAACGATAAGGATTTTATAAAAATAAAAATTCATTTTACAGATAAAACTGCAACTTGGCAAACAGAATCGTATTACGAGCATGGAGGAGATATTTTTGAACTTCCTGTAAAAACAACAAATGTAGATAATTCTATTTTTAAAGAAGCTTTGTTTGCTAAAAGAAAATTTCAAATAATAAAAGCCGACAGAATAGGACCAAAAGAATTTTTGCCAACAAGTGCTCGTAAAGTGAAAAATAAAGATTTTGGAACAGATGGCAGATATGCTATGCACTATTTTTTAGAAAAATGGAAAACAAAAATACCAATAAAAGAACTTGCTCACTCCAAGGAAGACAACCTTTTATTGGAACAACAAATTAATGCTTGGTTGCACGAAATTAGTCCAGGAGTAAGAGTAAAATCTGTTTTTCATCAAATAGATAATACAAAAATAATTCCTCAGTTTGACTATAATGTTGGTAATTTAAACAAAAAACCATTTAAAGCAAAAAATGTTGGTTTTGGAATTAGTTATGTTTTTTCAGTAATAATGTCTATTCTTACTGCCGAAAAAAATGATATTATTATTATAGAAAATCCCGAAGCACATTTACACCCAAGAGGTCAAACCGAACTTGCCAAACTTGCAGCAATTGCCGCACAAAATGGAGTTCAAGTTTTTATAGAAACACACAGCGACCATGTTTTAGATGGTATAAGAATTGCGACAAAACAAGGAAAAATTCAAGTAAATAATTTGAATATTTTATTTTTTAATAGAGCAGAAAAAGAACATACTACAATAATTGAAAAAATAAATATTGATAAATATGCTCGCTTTTTAGAAGAACCACCAAAAGGTTTTTTTGATGAATTTGAAAATAATATGATGAAACTTATCTAAGCTATAAAATGGATTTTATTTTTAACGAACAATCAATTTCTGAATTAAATTCTAAACAAGAAGCCGCTAAAAAATATAAAACTTTTTTAGACACTTGTATTGAAACACTTAAATACAGATGTTTTAAGGAACAAAATAGAATATTAATAGAAAAAAATAAAGATATAAAATTAATATCTTTACACAAAGATTACCTTTTGATAAAATGGATTGATAGATTGCCAAGACGAGATATACGAAAAAATATTTTATTAAAAATGCTGTCAAGTCATTACAAGCCAATTATAGCTTCTGAATATTATTTTAACAATAAAAAAACACTTGGACTTGCTTATGCTTACAAACATAAAATGATTTCTATAAGTTTTAATACGCCCGAATGGAGTAATTGTTTTATGGAAATAACAGATTTGGAAAAAAAAGAAAAAAAGAAAATTGTGAAAAATATAAGTTCTATTGAGCATATAAATTGTCACAAACGAATTTTTAGACATCACAAAAAACACAATAAAAATAATCCAGCAAAAAACGAATCGCCATTATTATACAATCACTCTGATTGTGATGATATAAAGATAATTGAAAATCTACTTAATTGTGCTATTCCAGTAAAGGCGAGTTCAAAAATTCTTTGCTTTTTTGATATGAAAATAAATAAATTCATTAAATTTTATCCTGAAAGTAGAAAAAAAGGTACAAATGAAAACTATTTTCACGCTTTTCATATTGACAACGAGACTGAAATTCCTGAAGTAACGAGAAAGCGTATAAAAGAAATTATTAATAAGAACTAAGGCATATTAAAATAAAACAAATGGAAGCATATAAATTTGAAACTACAATATTTGAAAACGGAATGATACAAGTTCCAAATTTTGAAAAATTTAAATCTAAAAATGTAGAAGTTTTATTACTCTTTAAAACTGAAATAGAGCAAGAAACGAAAGAAAAAGAAACTGAGGAGTTTATAAATAAGTGGTTTGGATATTTTCCTGAAATTGAAACAGATGATATTAGGTATAATGCAATAATAGGAAAAGACAAATAAATAAAAAAAATATTAATAGACACCAACATCGTTTTAGATTTTGCATTACAACGTCAAAAGTTTGGAGAAGACGCAAAAAAATTGATACTTTATATTGCGAGAAACAAGATAAAATCGTTTATTACATCATCTACAATAACAGATATTTATTATATTTTAAAAAAAGCCAAAGGACACACAGATGCAATTAGTTTTCTGAAAAACTTTGTTAATAACAAAAGTAACTGGAGTAGGTGAAAAAATAATCATAGAGGCTCTAAATTCTGTAATGAAAGATTTTGAAGATGCAGTTCAAACTGAAACAGCAATTTACAACAATATTGCCATTATCATAACAAGAGATAAGAAAGATTATAAAAATTCAGGCTTGCAAGTTTTCAGTCCAACTGAATACATAAATAAATTCAATAAAATGAAATAATAAGTAACTCTAATCTACTTGTTTATTTTGCCCTTTTAAAAAATTATAAAAGTTATTAAATAACTTGCTATTTGTAGATTTTTAAAAGAACAAAAAAACGGCGTATCTTGGTGTTACTTATTATTTTATTTTCACTTAAACATTGTTTGATATTATTCTTTTATTTTTTTTGAATGTTCTAATACATTTAATTTACGAGATAGTAGGATTTTAAAAACACAAATAATAATAATTAATCATTAACCTAAAAATCAACGATATAAAATGAATATCGACGAAAACATAAACGAAGCTAACGAAAAAATAGAACTTGAATCAGGTACTTACGAAATTATTAGGCACAGGTTAGATAAATACGGCAAAGAATTACGTAACAAAATAAATAAATTAAACGCAGAACGAAAAGCTGTTTTTGGTTCTACCGATGCAGCTTTGGTTGCCACCGAACGCATTATAACAGATAATGCCTGTATTCCAGCCGATATGGAGCCAATTGGTAATCTATTTATTTTTGGATACAATGTTACTGTGCGAACAAAAAAAATGAATGTAGCCGATGTTTTTAGTGTCTATAGTTATGAGGATCATACGTTTCATAAAAAAGATTTAGAACTAATAAATGATAAAAATTTTATTGACGATTTTAATGATTTATACAAATACCAAGATAACGCACATTTTGTTAAATTTTCAAGAATTGGCATAAATTTTTTCATGGTATTTCGCACAGGACGAGGCGACCGTGATCAAAAAACATTCAAATGGATTATTGATGGCGAAAAATTACAGTATGTTGACAACAGAAGCGACCATGAATTCAAATTTCCAAAACAACACGAATTTAAGTGGACAAAAGCAACACGGGAAATGCACGTTGCAGGAGAATATCCACATGTTTCGGTTGAAAATATTTTGTTTGTAGAAACAACTGATGGCGATTTGACTATAAAAGCGGAAAACAATACAGGTACAGGACAAGGTGTTTATGCTGAGCCAGTTGAAAACGAAACTCAAACACTCGACGATGCTGAATTTTATTATTCAATACTTGGAAATATTATTATTCTGAAAATAAAACCATACAGAGAAAAATTTAGATATATAGTATATAGTGCAAAAACCAAAAGTGCAGTTAGAATAGATGCAATAAAAGAAGCCTGCGTTTTATTGCCAGATAATCAGGGTATTATTTTTTCTAATGGATATTATTTGCAAACTGGCGATTATAAATTTTTTGAGAACAAACTGGATAATCTGATTTTTGAACGTAGAATTGACTCCCCAAATGGCGAAGATTTTATTTATACCTTTTATGAAAACACAACTGGCTCTTATGTGCTTTTGAAATATAATTTGATTGAACAAAAATTAGATAGTCCAACAGTTTGTCATGGTTATTCTATTTTTGAAAATGGCGAAATGTGTAACTTTCGTGATGATGGAGAATCTAAAAAACATCATGTTATACAAATTTGGAAAACAACTTTTTTTCATGCCGACTACGATACAGTTGTAAATAAAGATTCGTATCTTTATAAAATTGGAAACAAAGAACTTGTAAAAGGGATTGCTGAAAGTAGAGAGGTTAATACTTTGCTTGTTAAAGACGATTCTTATACTGGTTTGTATCTTGAACTTGTGCAAAAAACAGCTCAAATTCTTGATAATTATTATTGGATTGCAAGAAAAGAAGTGTTTGAACTAAGTACTTCTTTATCTGCAATAAAAGGAGCAGCCGCATCGGCAATTGATGAGTTTGAAAAAGTTACAAAAATTAAAAAAAGTACTGCCAAAGAAACACAAGAAACTTTTGTGAAAGCAAAAGAATTGTTTGATTTAATAAAAAGAGAAAGACTTGGTAGTATAAATGATTTTGTGGAACAACTTGCAGGATTAAGAGTTGTTAGAGGTGAGTTAATTTCCTTAAAAACACTTCGATATGTAAATACTGAGCAAGTAGAATCTTATGAGAAACAAGCTGGAAAATATAGTGAAACTTTATCTGAGAAGTGTATAGATTTTTTGCTGGCAGAAAATGCTTTACAGCCTTATGTTGAACGTGTTGATAAAATTAGAGAGCATACTGCAAAAATTGTAAAAGTAGTTGAAAGCGAAGAGGTGGAAGAGGAAATAGCAAAAGTTTCTTCCGAGCTTGAAATGTTAATAGAAATAGTTAGTAATCTTAAAATTAAAGATGCCGTACAAACTGCTACTATAATTGACAATATATCAACTATTTATTCAAGTTTTAATAAAATAAAATCCGATTTAAAACGCAAACGAGATGAGCTGTTTTTGATTGAAGGAAAAGCAGAATTTTCTTCACAAATAAAGTTGATTAGTCAAGCAGTAATTAATTACTTGGATTTGTGCGACACGCCAGAAAAAACAGATGAATATCTTACCAAATTACTTGTACAAATAGAAGAACTTGAAGGTAAATTTACTGAATTTGACGAGTTTGTAAACGAAATAGGAATTAAAAGAGAAGAAATTCTTGGAGCTTTTGAACAACGAAAAATTCAACTGATAGAACGAAGAAGTAAACGTGCCGACACCTTATTGCAGTCGGCAAGCAGAATTTTAAAAGCCGTTTCTGGACGATTATCTAAACTAAAAACCGTAAGCGAAATAAATGGATATTATGCTTCGGATATACTGGTTGACAAGGTTAGGGATATTGTAAAAGAGCTTGTAAAATTAGAAGACTCCGTAAAAGCAGACGAAATTCAGAGCCGTTTGAAAACAGTAAAAGAAGACGCAGTTCGCCAACTTAAAGATAAAACAGAGCTATTTGTGGCTGGTAAAAATATTATTAAATTTGGTAATTATAATTTTACTGTAAACACACAACCGTTTAGTCTTACAATGGTTAATCGTTCTGGAGAAATGTATTACCATTTATCTGGTACTGGCTTTTATGAAAAAGTTGAAAATAAAGAATTTTATGAATTGCAGGAGTTTTGGAAACAAAGCATGGTTTCGGAAAATGATAAAGTTTATCGCTCTGAATACTTGGCATATAAAACACTTTTTGATAGTATAAATAGTAAAAAAATATCTTTTGAGCAATTTACAGAAATGACAGATGAGCAAATTGCTGATACTGTACATACTTTTATGGCAGTTCGCTATGCAGAAGGCTATGTAAAAGGTATTCATGATGCTGATGCTATTCAAATTTTGAAAACTCTGATAAATATTAGAAAAGATGCAGACTTACTACGATTTGCCTCAGAAGCAAGAGCTTGTGCAGAAATTTGGATCAACCAATTTGCAGAAGAAACAGTTAGAAAAACAATTTTAAGGCAAATAAAAGGAGCAGGTGCTATTTTAAGTGCCTTTCCGAGTAGTAAAAGTTTTGATAACATTATTAAAAATATTGAAATAGAGATAAATAACTTTATTGAAAAAACAAAACTCTTTGATAAAAGTTTTGTGCAACCTGCTGCAGAGTATTTATTTCTTGAACTTTCAAGAGGCGACAGCTTTATAATAAATAGAGATGCAGCTAATTTGATTGATAAATTTTATGATTATTTAAGATTGCATAATCTTACCTCTGGTTTTAATAATTCAATATCGGAGCTTACAGATAATCCAGATTTACGATATATACTTGTAAAAGATTGGCTTATTGCTTTTATGCAAGAAGAGGGTTTTGAAAATTTAATGTCTATAATAGAAGAGGCAACAACAACTGTTTGTTTGGACTCTTTAACAGGAAAACACAGAATTGAAGTTTCACTTGAAGTAGAACTTGTTGATTTTGAGGGTTCACATCCATTGATTGAAGATAGAAAATATAATCTTAATTATAATCAATTTATACAAAAACTTCAGCATTTTGAAAAACATACTGTTGTGGATTTTCATAAATATGTTGATCTTAAAAAAGATTTATCCCATGAATTTGAGGCTAATATGCGTTTAAACGAGTTTAAACCTCGTGTTCTGAGTTCGTTTGTTCGTAATAAATTAATAAACAACGTTTATTTGCATTTAATTGGTAGTAATCTTGCCAAACAAATCGGAACAGCTGGCGAGCAAAAAAGAACTGATTTAATGGGAATGTTATTACTTATTTCTCCTCCTGGATATGGTAAAACTACTCTAATGGAGTACATTGCCAACAGGCTTGGTATTATTTTTATGAAAATAAACGGACCTGCTATTGGACACAACATTACATCGGTTGACCCACAGGAAGCAAGCAATGCTACCGCCAAAGAGGAATTAGAAAAACTAAATCTCGCTTTTGAAATAGGAGATAATGTTATGATTTATCTTGATGATATTCAGCATTGTAATCCAGAGTTTTTGCAAAAGTTTATTTCACTTGCAGATGGTCAAAGAAAAATAGAAGGTATATACAAAGGAAAAACGAAAACTTATGATTTTAGAGGAAAGAAAGTATGTATAATTATGGCAGGAAATCCTTATACAGAAAGTGGAGATAAATTTCAAATACCTGATATGCTTTCCAATCGTGCAGATATTTATAATTTAGGGGATATTTTGGGAGATAATAAAGATGAATTTTTGTTGAGTTATATTGAAAACAGTCTAACTTCAAATATAGTGTTGAGTAAGCTTGCAGGCAAAAGTAGCAAAGACGTTTACACACTTTTGGAGGTAGCCGAAACAGGACAACAAGAAGGCGTAGAATACGAAACCAATCATACAGCAGAAGAAATTAATGAATATTTGTTGGTACTTAAAAAAATACTTCAAGTAAGAGATACTATTTCTCTTGTAAATCAAGAGTATATCTATTCGGCAGGACAATCAGATGCCTACCGTACCGAGCCTTCGTTTAAACTTCAGGGTTCGTATCGTGATATGAATAAAATGACAGAAAAGGTAATGCCAATAATGAACGATGAAGAATTGCAAACTCTTATTATTTCGCATTACGAGAACGAATCACAAACTCTCACTTCTGATGCTGAGGCAAATTTATTAAAATTTAAAAGCATGATGGGTATTCTTAATTCAGATGATGAAACACGTTATGAAGAAATAAAAGAAATTTATTTAAAAAATAAACGAACCGACTCTGCAAGCCAAATAGCTGGTGCCGTTACCGAAATGAAAACAATTTCGGTAAGTTTATCGGCAATAAAAGATGCAATTGTAACTTATGAAGTAGAATAAAGTAAAGGTATATGGCAAATTAAAAAAAGAATTAACGATTTAGGTATATTAAAAAATCAAGTTGGGAAAATAAAATCTATAAAATAGGGGACTTGGAAACGTCTGAATAGCATGACAAGTACTAATTTGAAAATTTTCACAGCAAAAGGTTATTACAATTACTTTATGAACTTACGTCTTAATACACTACTTATTATTGAAATTTAAAAAACAAGTAAAATTAATAAATATGATACGAATAGGTTTTGGATACGATGTTCATAAATTAAAAGAAGATGAGAGCTTAGTGCTTGGTGGTGTGGATATTCCTCACATAAAAGGAACAGTTGCACATTCAGATGGCGATGTTTTGATACATGCAATAATTGATGCTTTGTTGGGAGCCGCTAATTTGAGAGATATTGGTTATCATTTTCCTGACTACTCAAACGAATACAAAGAAATAGATAGTAAAATTTTACTGCAAAAAACAATGGAGCTTTTGAAAGACAAAAACTATATTATTGGTAATATTGACTCCACAATTAGCATGCAGAAACCAAAATTAAAATCTTTTATTCCAAAAATGATTGAAATACTTGCAAAAATTATGGAAACAAATATAAACAACATTTCGGTTAAAGCTACTACTACCGAAAGGCTTGGTTTTGAAGGAAGGGAAGAAGGGGTTTCTGCTTATGCGGTTGTATTGATAAGGTTGATAACCGATTGATTGTTTTTATAAATTAAAAATATTGATTTAAGATGTTAAATTCAGAAAAGCCCTGAAGGGCTACAGTTTTTATATCTACATAGAATCCTCGCCTTAAAAGGCGTGGCAACTGATAAAAAAGTAAAGCATAAATGAAACATGCCATTATTTATAACACATAAGTATATTTAATTAATAGCCTGTAAAATATATTTTTTAAGTATTTCAAATATTTTCACATTAACAACATAGTTACCACCCGTAAAAACAGCTACTGTATTTAATTCTGGCATTATTACAATTTGTTGTCCGCCCCAACCCACTGCATTTATCATTTTAATTTCGTCTCCAGATTTTGTGTACAATTTTAACCACCACGAATATGAGTAACCATGATTGCCAGAAGTGTGTCATGGTATGTTTATATTTGTATTATCAGAATATTGAGTAATAGATTTTTCAATCCATTGTTCAGAAATAATTTGCTTGTTATTAAAAACACCATTGTTTAAGTACACAACATCAATTTTTAACATATCTCGTGGAGTAATATCCAAACCACCACCAGCTTCAATAACACCATTGTCAAATCTAACCGACCAATTAGAAGAGTCTATTTCTAATTCCTAATTCTTAATTTTTTACGGAGTTACTCGTCCATAATATCGTGGAAATGGGATTGTTTCTCTAATATGTTTAATTTTACACATCCAAGCAACAAGTCGTTCTAAGCCAAGTCCAAAACCAGCATGAGGAACAGAGCCAAAACGTCTTAAATCAAGATACCATTCAAAAGCCTCCATTGGGAGTTTGTGTTCGTTTATTTTTTCTATTAATAATTCTTTGTTGGTTTCTCTTTCGCCTCCACCAACTACTTCACCGTAGCCTTCGGGAGCCAACAAATCAACACCTTTAGCTAATTCGGGGCTATCAATATCTCGTTTCATATAAAATGCTTTTACTTCGTGAGGCCAGTTATATACCATTATTGGTAGCTCAAAAAGTCTTGTCAAAACAGTTTCGTCCGAACCGCCAAGATCGTTACCATACTTAAAGTTTTTTGCAGATTCAATCCATTGCGGAATATGTTGTGCAGAGTCTTCCAAGCCTTTTAATTCATTTTTGAGTTTGTCAACTTTATTTTTCAAAAAGTTTCTTTTTCCCTTTTTCATACTTTGAGTAGCAAGTACATTTTCTCTTTCAGTAATATCAGCTTTTATGTTTTCAATTTTTGATATTAACTCTTGCAAGTCGTTTTCTAAAGTCTTTATTGAATTTTTACCATTAACATCTTTTTCTCCTTTCAAAATATCTACTGCTTCGTTGTAAGTAATACGAGGAAAATCATTTTTAATAATTTTTTCAAATAAAGTTGTATCTCGTTCTAAAACTTCAAATTCTTTTTTGCTTTTTTCAATCACTTCTTTTATAACAGCTTGTAGGAATTTCTCTATCAAATCCATGTTCATATCATTGTTATAAAAAGCCATTTCTGGTTCTATCATCCAAAACTCCGAAAGATGCCGTCTGGTTTTTGATTTTTCGGCTCTAAATGTGGGACCAAAAGTATATATTTTACTTAGTGCCATAGCCATAGCTTCTCCATATAGTTGCCCCGACTGTGTTAAATATGCAGGACTGTCATAATAATTTGTTTCAAAAAGAGTAGATGTACCTTCTGCTGCGTTTGCTGTAAATATTGGAGCATCAGCTTGTACAAAACCTTCTTTTTGGAAAAAATTATGAATAGCAAAAATTATATTATTTCGCACTCTCATAATTGCCCACTGTCTTTTTGAGCGTAACCATAAGTGGCGATTATCTGCCAAAAACTCTACTCCGTGAGCTTTATTAGTTATAGGATAATCTTCCGAAATAGAAATAACATTGAGTCTATAAACCTGTAATTCAAATCCTTCCGCTTGTTTTTCGTTTTCTACAATTGTCCCTGTTAGTTCAATAGAACTTTCTTGGGTCAACTTTTTTGCCTGATTATAATTATTTTCGCCAATATTATTAATGTCTAATATACATTGTAAATATCCTGTTCCATCGCGAAGAACGATGAACTCTATACCTTTACTGCTTCTACTGTTCGTTACCCAGCCTTTTACAGTAATTTCGCCTTCCTTGTTTTTTGGTATTTCCGAAATATACATCTTCCTTAAAATTAAAATGTTAATATATTTTTATGTTTTCTAAAATAGAAAAATTACTCAAATTATCTACAAAGGTAATTATTAATTTAAAATAAGCCTAAATATTTACCCAATTTATTTTTGTTCCTTTTTTTTCCATTCTACGAAACCAAGTCATTTGTCGTTTTGCAAATTGATGAATTGCAATATTTAATTTTTCAACCATCTCTTTATATGTCATTTTGTTGAGCAGGTAAAGTGTAATAAATTTATATTCCAACCCATAATATATAAGAGTTTCGGTTGACACACCGTTTTTTATTAAGCCTTCCACTTCTGCAATCATTCCTTGTCGCAGCCTTTGCTTGAGACGTTCGGTTATTCGTTTTCGTTGTAGCTCTCTATCATGCTTTATTCCAATTACATAAGAATTTATTTTTGGATATTCTTCTATCTTTTTTGCATTGTTTTTATGATATGTTTCTATTTCAATTGCTCTAATTGCTCGTTTGGCGGTGTCAAATTCTGTTTTGTTGTGTACTGTTTTTAAAGAAATCAGTATTTTTTCTAATTCATCAAGTGATTTATTTTGCAGTTTTAATCTTAATTCCTTGTTTTCAGGAACTTCTACAAGATTATAATTTTTAATTATAGCCTCCAAATACATGCCAGTGCCACCACACATGATAGGAGTTTTTTTTTTTTTATTAATATTTTCAAAGCATTTAAAAAAATCTTTTTGAAATAAAAAAACGTTGTATTTTTCTCCTGCTTCTTTTATATCAATCAAATGATGAAGTATTTTTTTGTCCTCAATATAGTAGTCGTCAATATCTTTTCCTGTTCCAATATCCATTCCCTTATAAACCTGCCGAGAGTCGGCACTAATAATTTCGCCATCAATTTGCAGTGCAAGTTTTGTGGCATAAGAAGTTTTGCCACCAGCAGTAGGACCAAGCACTGTTATTAAATTATATTTTTTATCTAATGTTTTAATAATAATTGTGTTAAGTGAAAATGAAATGAAATAATAATATTGCAAATTAATAAACTTTTTTTTGAAAAAATAAATTTTTTCAAAAAAAAGTATTAATTTTTTTTTTTTATTAAAAATAAATTTATCTTTGCACTTCTTAAAAAGGGTTGCGTGGCCGAGTGGCTTAGGCACTGGTCTGCAAAACCAGCTACAGCGGTTCGAATCCGCTCGCAACCTCTATATTTTCTACAAAAAATTTCTGTGAGTAAACAGGCAATTTTTTTTCGGATTTTATATATTGTTCTAATAAAAGCTTAAATATTTGTTTTGTTTTACACATCTCTACAATAGAGTATAGAGTAATTGAAAAAAACAAAATGCTTATTCTAATAGATATATTTTACCCTTTTATTAATTATTTAAAAAATTCATTAAATAGCTCACTATTTGCTCATTTTATTTTTTCAAAAAGAACAATAAAATGACATATTTTGTGGTTACTTTTACTTTACTTCCATTAAGGAATAGTCAAAAAAAATAAGTTAGTAAATTACTAACTTGTTTCTACCATTATCTCAACCTTGCAACTTTAAATACATCTTTTATTTTCAAAAGCCTATTTATTAACTTACTTAATTGTTCTTTATTTTTTATAACAACAACAATATGAGCAGTAAAATTATCATTTTTTTCTTCTTTTACACTCAACGATTTCATTTTAATTTTCTCTTCATTAGAAATAATATTTGTTATAGTATTTGCAATTCCTAAACGGTCTTTTCCCAAAATCATTATAGTCATTGGAGAGGAAAAATCAATAATATCTGCTTTCCATTTAGCATTAATAATACGATATGGATATTTCAACAAAATATTTTCAGTGTTTGGACACTTTTTCCTGTGAATAATTGCTCCTCTACCTACAGAAATAAAAGCATAAATTTTGTCTCCAGGAATAGGATTACAACATTTTGCTCGTTGATACTCTATTGAGCTTAAATTTTTATCAATATATAAAGTATCTTCAGTTTTTCTTTTTGTTTTTGAGCTATCTTCGGTTTCTTCTATTTCTACAATTTTATTAATATTTTTTTTATCCTTATCTTTTTCTAAAATAGCTTTCACACTTTTTATATCATAAGTATCATCACCAAAATTTTGAAATAAAACTGTTCGTTTTTTACAATTAAAATGATTTTCAAGTTTAATAATATTCTCGTCAATAAATTTTATATTAAGTCTTTTAAACTTACGTTGTAAAAGTTCTTTTCCTATTAATGCCTGTTTATATTCTTGTTGTTTAAGTAGTTGTTTTATTTTTCTTTTTGTTCTTATCGTTTGTGCAACATCAATCCAGTCTCGTTTTGGTTTTTGCTTTTTAGATATTATTATTTTAACACTATCTCCATTAGACAAAACATGTTTATAGGAACAATATTTATTATTTACCTTAGCTCCAATACATTTAGCACCTATTGAGGTATGAATTAAAAAAGCGAAATCTAAAACAGTACTCCCATTTTCTACTTTTTTCAAGTCTCCGTTTGGTGTAAAAATAAAAATTTCGTTTGAGTATAAAGTCTTCTTTTCTTTATCCACTTTATCATCTGCCGATTTTTCCAACGAACTTATTATTTTACTAAAAAAATCTTCTTTATTATTTTCCTTTTTAGAGTAAGCCTTATATTTCCAGTGTGCTGCCAATCCACTTTCGGCTACTTTGTCCATTAATTTTGTTCGTATCTGAACCTCAATCCATTTTTCTTCTGGTCCCAAAACGGTGGCATGCAACGATTTGTAACCATTTGCTTTTGGAGACGACAACCAGTCTCTTAGTCTTTTTGGGTGCGATTTATATTGCTGAGTAATAAGTGAAAAAACGTCCCAGCAAGCATCGTTTTCTTTTAACTGGTTTATATCAATTATTATTCTTATTGCAAAAAGATCGTAAACTTCTTCAAACTTAGCTCCTTGTCTTTGCATTTTTTTCCAAATTGAAGAAATTGATTTTGGACGACCTTTAATAGTAAAGAGATAACCTTTTTCTGTTAATTTTTTTTTCAAAGGAGAAATAAAATTTGTAATATAAGATTCACGCTCTTTTACCTTAGCATTCAGTTTTCTTGCAATTGATATATAAATATCATAATTAAAATGCTTCATCATTAACTCGTCTAATTCTGTTTTAATTTTATAAAGCCCTAAACGATGAGCAATTTGAGAATATAAAACTTTTATTTTTTCGGCAGTATGTTCTTTTTCAGACTTACTTAAATTTTGAATATTTCGCATTTTGTAAACCTGTTCTGCAAGAATAATATAAACAACACGTACATCTCCAGAAATAGTAAGTATAAATTTTATATAATTTTCTATATGATTTTTATATTTTTTTTGAGGAATTGCAGCTGTTTTATTCAAATTCTCAACAATGTTAGACAGCTCATTACCAAAAGTATTATTTATTTTCTCGTAATCCATAATATTCATATCGGCAGATATATATATCAAAGTGGCGATATACGAATTAAAATCAAGATTCATCTCTTCGAGAACTATTTTACCAACATCAAGAGCCGATTCTGTAACTTTTGATATATTACTTAAACTATCTATTGCATTCTGAATGTTATTTTCCATTTTTTTATGTAAATAATTTTTAATTTTATTGAAAGTTTTTTCTTTTCTATTAAAATGTTTATTGTAATAATTCTGCAAAAGACAAAAAAATAATTTATCTTTGCAAAAAAATAATTAAAAAACAATTCTAATTTTTACGAACTACCACAAAATAAACAAATTAAAAATAATTAACTATGAAATTTGATTATAACGAATTTTGTTGAAATAGTAATTTATAGATTAACAACAAAGTCATATTAAAATAAATAATTTTTAAAATTTTAATAATCTGTTGTATCTGTGTCTTCGGGCTTGCAGTCATTGCAAAAAATAGGAACGCAGATTAGGCTGATTTTCTCCGATTTCTATTTTTCAATAAGGCATATTAATATCGTTAATTATTTGTTTTAACTAAAGTTTTTGCCTTCATATTTACCAGATTATTAGATAGTTGTAGTTT